>NZ_JBGNYC010000022.1:0-66834 GCF_051844275.1 Cellulosimicrobium sp. CpK407 | reverse complement strand
AGGAGGGGCCCGGGGGGGTTCACCTACCGCGGGCCCTTCGTGCATGCCGGGACCGTCCAGTCTCTCGCTCGGTCGGAGCCGCTCTCGGCGGCTCAGAGCGTCCGGATGCCGGCGCGGGCGATCGTGAAGCCCTTGCCCGTCGCGTCGTCACGGCACGTCATGCCCGTCTCGGCGCTGTCGCACGTGAACGGGCCGACCGTCTTGGACGTGCCGTAGTCGAGGACCGCGGTGTCGCCCGGCGCGGGCTGCGGCTGCTCGGCCGTCGGCACGCAGGGCTGCTCGACGCTGCCGTCGGCGCCGAGGACCACCTTGTACCCGACCGTGCCGTCGCAGCCCGCCACGGGGGCCGGCTGGGTGCCGAGCTGGGCGATCACGCACGTCGCGCTGACGTCGGTCACCTCGCAGGTGATGTTGCGCGACTCCGACGCGAACGTCTCGGACACGGTGGGCTCGGCGGCGGGCGTCTCCGCGGTCCCCTCCGTCGCGGTCGCGGACGGAGGCGGCGTCGCGTCGCCCGCCGGATCGTCGCCCCCGCCCCCGAGCAGGGAGATCGCGAAGACGATCGCCCCGATGACGAGCAGCGCGTCGACCACGATGAACGCGATCCACCCGGGGCTCAGGCGGTCCGACCGGCGGCCGCCGCCACCGTTGCCCCCGCCGCGCCCGGCGGGCGGTCGCGGCGTCGCGCCCGACCCGCCCGCGCCCGCACGGGGCGCGGCCGCGGTCGGCGCGACCGACGTCGGCGGGTGGTAGGCCGGCTGGGGCGGCTGGGGTGCGGCCGAGGCGTAGCCCGCCTGCGCCGCGGGCTCGTACGCCGGGGCGCCGGACGCCGCGTACGCGCCCGTCGGCGCATAGCCGGCCGGCGCGGCGTCCGCCGGCGCGTACGCCGGTCGGCTCGCGGCGGTCCCGACGGGTGCGGCGACGCCGAACCCGTTCTGCTCGGTCGCGTAGCGCACCCGCTGCGGGGGCACCGGCGACGGCGCGGGGACCGCGGGCTGGGCCGCCGTCGGGAGCTGCGTGATCGGCGTGACGTGCTGGACGCTCGTCGGCTGGAACGACGACGCGACGACGGTCGGCTGCCCGTCCGCGGGCGTCGCGCGGGGCGCCTGGGCCGTCGGCCCGCTCGTCGGCGCGAAGGACGGCGGCGCCGCCGTGGCGCCCGGCAGCGGGCCGGAGAACGCCTGGGTCGGCTGCGCGTCGTCCCGACCGCCCGCGGGCCCCGGCACGCCGCCAGGGGGCGGCGGCGGCGGTGGCACGGGTGCGTTCGGGGACATGCGGCTCCTCGCGGGCTCCTCGTCGGTCTCGCCCGGCACGACCGGGCGGCGGGCGCTCCTGACACCGCCCGCAACCTGACGAAGCATGGCACGACGCACCCGTGCGGGTCGAACCCCGCCGGCGGCCCGACCGTCCCGCCGTCGAGGTCCCGGGGCCGACGAGGTCAGTCGAAGACGGGACCCTGGGTCCGGGTGCGCTTCAGCTCGAAGAAGCCGGGCGTGCTCGCGACGAGCACGCACCCGTCCCACAGCCGACCTGCGGCTTCGCCCTTCGGGGCAGGCGTCACGACCGGGCCGAAGAACGCGGTGTCGCCGAACGCGACGACCGGCGTCCCGACGTCCTCCCCGACGCGCCCGATCCCCTCGGCGTGCGACGCCCGGAGCTGCGCGTCGTACGCGTCGGAGCCCGCGGCGTCGACCAGCGACGCGGGCAGCCCGACCTCGGCCAGCGCCTCCGCCAGCACCGCGTCGTAGTCGTCGCGACCGCCCGGGTGCAGGCGGGTCCCGATCGCGTCGTACAGGGGCTTCACGACCTCCTCGCCGTGCTCGACGCGCGCGGCGGTGACCACGCGCACCGGACCCCACGCCTTCTCCATGAGCTCGCGGTACTCCTCCGGCAGGTCGCGGCCCTCGTTGAGGACGGCGAGGCTCATGACGTGCCAGCGGACCGTGACGTCGCGCACCTGCTCGACCTCACCCATCCAGCGGCTCGTCATCCACGCCCACGGGCAGACGGGGTCGAACCAGAAGTCGGCGACGCGCACGGCGTCCTCGGTCGCGGTGGTGTCGGTCGTCGCGGTGAGGGTCACGGGACGGGTCTCCTTCGTCGTGGGCGGCGCCCGGTGGACCCGGGTCGCCGGAGCGGCAGGGCGGCGCGCGCGGACGGCCGACGCCGTCGCCCACCAAGTCTCGACACCGGGCGGGCGCAGCGTATTCCCGGACGGTATTCCCGGGGGCGGGCGCGGGCACCCGTGGGATGATCGTCCGTGGCCCACAGGCCGCCGTCGAGGCCGCCCGGCCCGACCCGAGACCGAGGAGATGCAGTGCCCGGAGAGAACCTCACCCGCGCCGAGGCGAGCGAGCGCGCGGCGATCGTCGACGTCCAGTCCTACGAGGTCGACCTCGACCTCACGACCGGGGCCACGACGTTCGCGTCGACGACCGTGGTGCGGTTCACCGCGACCGAGAGCGCGAGCACGTTCGTCGACCTCGTCGCACCGACCGTGCGCGAGGTCGTGCTCAACGGCCGCTCGCTCGACCCGGCGCAGGTGTTCGCCGACTCGCGCATCGCGCTCGACGGGCTCGCGGCCGACAACGAGCTGCGCGTCGTCGCCGACTGCGCGTACACGAACACCGGCGAGGGCCTGCACCGGTTCGTCGACCCGGTCGACGGCGAGGTCTACCTCTACACGCAGTTCGAGGTCCCGGACTCGCGGCGCGTGTTCGCCGTCTTCGAGCAGCCCGACCTCAAGGCGACCTTCGCGTTCACCGTCACGGCCCCCGCGGCGTGGCAGGTCGTGAGCAACCAGCCGACGCCCGCGCCCGAGGCGCTCGGCACGAAGGCCGACCCGACCGGCACCGGCGCCGGCGACGTCGAGGTCGCACGCTGGGCGTTCGAGCCGACGCCGCGCATCTCGTCGTACATCACCGCGCTCGTCGCGGGGCCGTACGTCGTGGAGCGCAGCGAGCTCACGTCGTCCGACGGCCGCACGATCCCGCTCGGGGTCTTCTGCCGCGCATCGCTCGCCGACCACATGGACGCCGACTACGTGTTCGACAAGACCCGTGAGGGCTTCGCGTTCTTCGAGTCGGCGTTCGAGCACCCGTACCCGTTCGACAAGTACGACCAGCTCTTCGTGCCCGAGTACAACATGGGCGCGATGGAGAACGCCGGGTGCGTGACGTTCACCGAGACGTACGTCTTCCGGTCCAAGGTCACCGACGCCGTCAAGGAGCGGCGCGTCGTGACGATCCTCCACGAGCTCGCGCACATGTGGTTCGGCGACCTCGTGACCATGAAGTGGTGGAACGACCTGTGGCTCAACGAGTCGTTCGCCGAGTACGCCTCCACGCTCGCGACCGCCGAGGCGACCGAGTGGCACGAGGCCTGGACGACCTTCGCCGCGATGGAGAAGTCGTGGGCGTACCGCCAGGACCAGCTCCCCTCGACCCACCCGATCGTCGCGACGATCAACGACCTCGAGGACGTGTTCGTCAACTTCGACGGCATCACCTACGCCAAGGGCGCGTCGGTGCTCAAGCAGCTCGTCGCGTGGGTCGGCAAGGAGCAGTTCCTCGCCGGCGTCGCCGCCTACTTCCGCAAGCACGCGTGGGGCAACACCGAGCTGCGCGACCTGCTCGTCGAGCTCGAGACCACGAGCGGCCGCGACCTCACGCAGTGGTCCGCCCTCTGGCTCGAGACGGCGGGCGTCAACACGCTGCGCCCCGAGTTCGAGCTCGACGCGCACGGCCGCTTCACGACCTTCTCCGTGCTGCAGACCGCCGCCCCCGACCACCCGACGCTGCGCCCGCACCGTCTGGGCATCGGCCTCTACGACCTCGTCGACGGCGTCCTCACGCGGGTCCACCGGGTCGAGGTGGACGTGGACGGCGCACGCACCGAGATCCCCGAGCTCCTCGGTCTCGACCGTCCCCAGCTCGTGCTGCTCAACGACGACGACCTCGCCTACGCCAAGATCCGCCTCGACGCCGCGTCGCTCCAGGTCGCGACCGAGCACCTCGCCGACCTGGCCGACCCGCTGGCGCGCTCCCTCGTCTGGGGCTCCGCGTGGGACGCGACGCGCGACGGCGAGACCCCCGCGGGCGACTACGTGCGCCTCGTGCTCGGCAACATCGCCCACGAGACCGAGTCGACGACGATCCGCACGACCCTGAACCAGCTCGCGCTCGCGGCGAAGACGTACGTCGCGCCCGAACGCCGCGCCGAGACCCTCGCGCACGTCGGCGACGTCCTCTGGTCGCTCGCGCAGGACGCCGCCCCGGGCTCCGACCTGCAGTTCCAGCTCGTCAAGTTCTTCGCGCACCTCGCCTCGACGCCGGCGCACGGTGAGGCGCTCCGCTCGCTGCTCGACGGCTCGGCCGCCCTCGCCGGGCTCGAGATCGACACCGACCTGCGCTGGGAGATCCTCGAGGGCCTGGTCCTGCTCGACCTCGCGGACGACGCCGAGATCGAGGCGACCCTCGCCGCCGACTCGACGGCGACCGGCCAGCAGTCCGCTGCCCGAGCCCGCGCGACCGTGCCCACGGCCGAGGCGAAGCGCGCGGCGTTCGACCGCCTCGTCGGCTCGGACGACGCGCCCAACGCGATCGTCCGCGCCACGACGCTCGGGTTCCAGCACGTCAACGACCCCGAGTCGCTCGCCCCCCTCGTGGGCGCGTACTTCGACGCGCTCCTGCCGCTGTGGGACCAGCGGTCGTACCACATCGCCGAGGCTCTGGTCACGGGGCTCTACCCCGCGCCGCTCGCGAGCACCGTGCTCCGCGACGCGACGCAGGAGTGGCTCGACGCGAACGCCGACGCCGCCCCCGCGCTGCGTCGCCTCGTCGTCGAGAACCTCGCCGGCGTCGAGCGCGCCCTCACCGCCCAGGCCGCCGACGCCTGACCAGCCCAGACGCGCCGGGTCGCTCCCCCGTCGGAGCGGCCCGGCGCGTCGGACGAACGTCACCGCGCGGGCAGTCCTCAGGGGTGAGCACAGACCCGGGTGAGGCCCCGCCACCCCAGGCGACGGACCGCGGTCGGACAAGCCGACCACACCTCTACCTGGACGAACCACGCCTCTACCGCGGCGGACCACGGCTCTACCTCGGCCGACCAGGGTTCTCCCTCGGCGGGTCAGAGGGCGTCGTTCATGACCTTCGCGAGGGAGCGCAGGCGAGCGGAGTCGAACAGGTCCTCCAGCAGGACGACGTTGCCCGACGCGTCGCCGAGCGGGACCTTCCAGTTGGGGTACTCCTGGTCCGTGCCGGGCTGGTTCTGCGAGCGGCGCTCCCCCACCGCGTCGGCGAGCGAGACGCCGAGCAGGACGGCGGGCGTGCGGCGGATCAGGCGGTGCAGGGCCTCGACGAGCTCGCGCTCGGACGGGTCGTCGTCGACGAGCCCGCGCTCGCGCAGGAACGCGACCATGGCGTCGCGCTCGGCACGGGCGGCGCGGCGCACGTCGGCGACGTCCTCGGTGAGGACGCCGAGCCGGTCCCGCAGCTCGACGTGCTCGCCCGCGAGGTACCCGGCGGACGGCGGCAGGTCGTGGGTCGTGACGGTGGCGAGCGCGAGGCGGCGGTAGTCCTCCGGGGGCAGCGGCGCGCCGTCCCCCGTCTTCTCGAACCAGAGGACGGACGTGCCGAGCACGCCGCGGTCGGCGAGGTAGTCGCGGACCCACGGCTCGAAGACCCCGAGGTCCTCGCCGATGACGATCGCCCCGGCGCGCTGCGCCTCGAGGCACAGGATGCCGATGAGGGCCTCGTGGTCGTAGCGGACGTAGGCACCGGCGTCGGCCCGGGCCCCGCCGGGGATCCACCACAGGCGGAAGAGCCCGATGACGTGGTCGATGCGGATCGCGCCCGCGTGCCGCAGGACGGTCCGCAGCATGTCCCGGTAGGGCGCGTACCCGGCACGCGCGAGGGCGCGCGGGTGCCACGGCGGCTGGGACCAGTTCTGCCCCTGCTGGTTGTACATGTCCGGTGGTGCCCCGACGGAGACCCCGGTGGCGAGCACGCCACGGTGCGCCCACACGTCGGCGCCCTCGGGGTGCACCCCGACGGCGAGGTCGTGCATGATCCCGACGGACATGCCCGCCTCGCGCGCGGTGCGCTGAGCGGCCCGGAGCTGCTCGTCGGCGACCCACTGGAGCCAGCAGTAGAACTCGACCCGGTCGGCGAGCTGCTCCCGCAGGGCCGCGACGGTCGGCCCGTTCGGGTCGTACGCGCCGGGCGGCCAGTCGCGGTCGCCGTAGTGGTCGGCGAGCGCGCACCAGGTCGCGAAGTCCTCGAGGCCCCGGCCCTGCTCGGCGCGGAACGCGTCGAGCGACGCCTGGCGTGCGGTCGAGCGCGGCGCGGCGAACACGACCTCGAGCGCGGCCTTCTTGGCGTCCCACGCGGCGTCGCGGTCGATCGGCCCGGGGTCGGTGTCGAGGTCGCGCACCGGGTCGAACGCCCACTCGACGAGCGAGCGGTCCGCGGCCGACAGGTAGCCCGTCTCGCGGATGTCCTCGACCCGCACGTAGATCGGGTTGACGAAGCGCCGGCTCGTCGGCAGGTAGGGCGACGGCGTCATCGGCGTGCGCGGCTCGGCGGCGTGCAGCGGGTTGACGAGCACGAAGTCCGCCCCGGCCTCGCGCGCGGACAGCCACGCGAGGTCGGCGAGGTCGGAGAGGTCGCCGACGCCCCACGAGGCGCGCGAGCGCACCGAGTAGAGCTGGGCCATGAAGCCCCAGGCGCGGCGCTCCACGACCGCGGCGGGGAGCTCGAGGCGCTGCGGCGTCACGACGAGCGTCGCGCGCGCCTGCGTCCCGTCGCTCTCGGCGTGCAGGTCGTGCCATCCGAGGGGCAGGTCGGCGGGCAGCTCGAACGTCGCGCGCCCCACGCGCCGGCCGTCGACCGTGCGCGGCTCGACGAACACGTCGAGCTGGCCGAGGTCGCGGCGCTCGCGCGCGGCCCGGGCCGCGTGCTGCCCGACGGGCTGACCACCGTGGCGAGTCGGCTCCGCCTCGAGCTCGACCCACACCCTGACGGCGGACCCGTCGGCGACGTGCACGGGCAGCGGGACGGCGTCGCCCTGCCGCACGACGACGGTCGGCGGCAGCATCTGGCGCCACGCGTCGTCGCGCGAGTGCTCGAGGCTGACCGCCACCTTCTCGGGCGACGAGGCCGGGACGCCGAGGGCCTCGAGCACGGCGACGAGCGTCGAGGCGCGGACCTGGCGGCGCGACCCGTCGAAGTCCCAGAAGTCGGACGCGACGCCGTGGGCGTCGGCCAGCTGCACCAACGGCTCGGGCAGGTCCGTCTGCGGGGGTTCGCTCACGCCTGCATCCTGCCAGAACGCGGGCCCGCGAGCAGCGCGTTCGCCCGGCGCGCCCAGGGACCACCCACCGGGCCCGGGTACCCTGCGCTCATGTCCCACCCCCTTCTCGCCCCCGTCCTGCGCGTGCCCGCGGAGGTCCCGGAAGAGGTCCGGAACGGCTTCGACCCGAGCAACCCCGACGACTGGTTCGAGTGGTTCGTCGGGGTCCCGCTGCGCGTGCTCCTCATCATCGGCATCGGCGCGATCGCCCTCGCGCTCGTGCGCCGCGTCATCCGCAGGATCACCGAGCACATCGCCGAGGGGACGCCCGCCCTGCGCAGCAAGCGTCTGCGGGGCGTCGCCGACTCCGGGGTCGGGAGCGTCCTGCTGCGGGCGAACCCGCTCGCGTCCGCGCGACGGGCCCAGCGCGCGCGGACCGTGGGCTCGGTGCTGCGGTCCGTCGCCAACATCCTCATCGGGGCGACGATCGTGCTCCTGGTGCTCACCGAGCTGGGCGTGAACATCGCACCGTTCCTCGCCTCGGCGGGCATCGCGGGCGTCGCCCTCGGCTTCGGCGCGCAGAGCCTCGTCAAGGACTTCCTCTCGGGGACGTTCATGCTGCTCGAGGACCAGTACGGCGTGGGCGACACCGTGGACTTCGGCGAGGTGACGGGCACCGTCGAGGAGGTCGCGCTGCGCGTCACCAAGGTGCGCGACGGCAACGGGACCCTGTGGTTCGTGCGCAACGGGGAGATCCTGCGCATGGGCAACAAGACGCAGGAGTGGGGCCGCGCCGTGGTCGACGTGCGCGTGGCGTACTGGGCGGACGTCGACGCGGTGCGCGCGACGCTGCTCGCGGCGGCCGAGGACGTCGGGGCGGACCCCGTGCTCGGGACGTACTTCCTGGAGCCCCCGGAGGTCACGGGCATCGAGTCGATGACGGCCGAGGCTCTCCAGCTCAAGGTGCAGGTCAAGACGCAGGCGGCGACGCAGTGGGAGGTGGCGCGCGCGCTGCGCGCCCGCGTCCGGCAGGGGCTGTCCGACGCGCGGATCCCCCTCGCAGGGGCGCAGCAGGTGGTCGTCCTCGACCACTCGCCGTCGGTGCCCGACGACCGGCCGGACGACCGGACCGAGGACGGCCCGAGCGCCGCGTCCCCGGACGAGCAGGCGGCGCGCGACCGGCGCGGTGCCGCGGCGGCCGCCGCGGTGCAGGACCGGACCGGCGGCCCGGCGGGCCCCTCCGCCTGAGCCGGTTGGCGCCGTCGCGCACCCCCGCCCCGGGGGCGCCGGCCCTCCGCACGGGAGGGCCGGACGGGGTCAGCGCAGGCCGTCGAGCTCCGCGGCGAGGTTGTCGGCCTCCGGGCCGACGATGACCTGCACGACGCGGCCCGAGCGCACGACGCCGAACGCGCCGGTCGCCTTGAGGCGCGCCTCGTCGACGAGCTGGGGGTCGGTCACCTCGACGCGCAGGCGCGTGATGCACGGCTCCAGGTCGACGACGTTGCCCTGGCCCCCGAGGGCTTCGAGGATCTGCTGTGCCTTCTGGTCCGAGGGGGTGCTCATCGAAAGTGTCTCCTGAGGCGAGTCGCGGGTGGGATCCGCGCGGGGGATCCGGGGTGTCGGGGTGCCGTGCACCTGGCAACAGCCTAGTCTCCTGGCGAGGTTGTCACCGGATCGACGCAGGAGCGCAACGGCACCGCAACGACGATGTGCCGCAGGCGGCTCCCCTCGTCGGACGGCGACGGGCACGCGTGCGCACCGGCCCGGGCACCCGGGTCGCACGCCCGAGGCGGACAGGAGCGAGGTCGTGACGGGCGGAACCCAGGACGAGGCACGGCAGGTCATCACGGGCATCGGCGTGTGCCCCGGGACGGTGGTCGGACCGGTGGTGCTCATGCCGGAGCCGATCGCGGAGCCCGCACCCGGGCTGCGGATGGGCCCGCGCGAGGACCACGAGGCGCAGGCCCGGCGCGTCGACGCCGCGGCCGCCCAGGTCGCCGCCGACCTCCAGCGCGCCGCCGACGCCGCCGACGGCGAGACGCGCGACGTGCTCGAGGCGACCGCCGCGATGGCGGGCGACCCCACCCTGGCGGCCGACGCGCGGCGCCGCGTCCTCGACGAGCACCTGGTGCCGGAGCGCGCCGTGTGGGAGGCCGCGGAGGAGGTCGTGCGGCAGTTCACGGAGCTCGGCGGGTACTTCGCCGAGCGTGCCCGCGACGTCGCCGACGTGCGCGACCGGCTCGTCGCGGCGCTCACGGACCGCCCCGCGCCCGGCGTGCCGGAGCACGCCGAGCCGTTCGTGCTCGTCGCGCCCGACCTCGCGCCGTCGGCCACCGCCGCGCTCGACCCGGCGCGCGTGCTCGCGATCGTCACCGACGGCGCGGGCCCGACGTCGCACACCGCCATCGTCGCCAACGCCAAGGGCATCCCCGCGGTCGTCGCGGCGACCGGGGCGAGCGCCGCCCTCGCGCCCGAGGACGTCGTGCTCGTCGACGGCGCCGCCGGGACCGTCGTCGTGCACCCGTCCGAGGAGCAGGTCGCCGCGGCGCGGGCACGATCGCTGCGGGTGCGCACGTTCGACGGCACCGGCCGCACGCGCGACGGGCACCGCGTCCAGCTCCTCGCGAACGTCGGCGACCCCGCCGGGGCCGCGCCCGCCGCCGCGGCGGGCGCCGAGGGCGTCGGGCTGTTCCGCTCCGAGTTCTGCTTCCTCGACCGCGAGCAGCCGCCGACCGTCGAGGAGCAGGTCGCCGCCTACCGGACCGTCTTCCACGAGTTCGGCGGGCGCAAGGTCGTCATCCGCACGCTCGACTCCGGCGCGGACAAGCCGCTGCACTTCCTCACGGTCGACGACGAGGAGAACCCCGCGCTCGGCGTGCGCGGCCTGCGGACCGCCGCGCGGTGGCCCGAGCTGCTCGAGCAGCAGCTCGACGCGATCGCGCAGGCCGCCGCGGCCGAGGAGGCCGAGGTCTGGGTCATGGCGCCCATGGTCTCGACCGTCGGCGAGACGGAGTGGTTCGTCGAGCGCTGCCGTGCCCACGGGCTCGACGTCGCCGGCGTCATGGTCGAGGTCCCGAGCGCCGCGCTGCTCGCCGGGCCGATCCTCGCGCGCGCGTCCTTCGCGTCGATCGGCACGAACGACCTCACCCAGTACACGATGGCGGCCGACCGCCTCCTCGGGTCGCTCGCCGAGCTGAGCGACCCGTGGCAGCCCGCGGTGCTGCGGCTCGTCGAGGCGACGTGCGCCGGTGGTGCGCAGCAGGGCCGGCCCGTGGGCGTGTGCGGCGAGGCGGCCTCGCAGCCGGTGCTCGCCGTCGTGCTCGTGGGCCTCGGGGTGTCGTCGCTGTCCATGACGGCTCGGGCGATCCCCGACGTCGCCGCCCTGCTGCGCGAGGTGGACCTCGACGAGTGCCGACGGCTCGCGCGGCTCGCGGTCGAGGCCGAGAGCGCCGCCGAGGCCCGCGCCGTCGTCCGCGAGAACCTCCCGGTGCTCGCCGAGCTCGGCCTCTGACGCGGGAGGCGCGGCGCTCGTCACGGCGGGCGCGCGGGACGTCCGTGTGACGTGCGCCCCGGTCCCCGAGCTCGGGCCGGACACGGCCGCGCCCGGTGCGATGATGGGCCGGTGACGACCGAGCCCAGCCCCCGCACGTCGCTGCCCGTCGCCGGCCTGTCGAACGGCGCGACCGGACCTGCGACCGGCCCGGCGGCCGACGCCGCGCCGGTGCGCCCGAGCCGCACGTTCTACGACGAGGTCGGCGGCCACGAGACGTTCGTGCGCCTGGTCGACGCGTTCTACGAAGGGGTCGCCGACGACCCCGTCATGCGCCCGATGTACCCCGAGGAGGACCTGGGACCGGCGCGCTGGCGCCTCACCGCCTTCCTCGAGCAGTACTGGGGCGGACCGACGACCTACAGCGAGCAGCGCGGGCACCCGCGGCTGCGGATGCGGCACGCGCCGTTCAAGGTCAACCCCGAGGCGCGGGACCGCTGGCTCGCGCACATGCGCGCCGCCGTCGACACCCTCGACCTCGCGCCGGTCCACGAGGCGACGCTGTGGGACTATCTGGAGCGCGCGGCGCACTCGCTCCTCAACACCTTCGAGGACTGACCGACCCGCCGCCCGAGCGAAGGAGCCCCACCCGTGACCCCCGAGCCCACGCCGCCGTCGACCTCCCCGACCTCCCCCGGCCCGACGTCGGACGCCGCCCCGCGCGAGCAGGTCCCCAACCCCCTGAACCACCTCCTCGACGTCCTGCGCCTCGAGCGCGTCGGCGACGGCGACGGGTCGGCCGCCGACCCCGAGCACTTCCGCGGCGAGAGCGTGCACCAGCCGACGGGCCGGGTCTACGGCGGCCAGGTGCTCGCGCAGGCCGTCCTCGCCGCAGGGCGCACGGTGCCGGACGGGCGCCTCCCCCACTCGCTGCACGGCTACTTCCTGCGGCCCGGCGGCCTCGACGTGTCGATCGACTTCGCGGTCGAGCGGCTGCGCGACGGACGGTCGTTCAGCGCGCGCCGGACGCACGCGATCCAGCACGGCAAGCCGATCCTCTCGATGATCGCGTCGTTCCAGGAGGACCAGGGCGGCATCGAGCACTCGTCGCCGATGCCCGACGCCCCCGCCCCGGAGGACGTGCCGTCCGCGCTCGACGTGCTCGGCGGCATCGACCATCCGATCGCGCGCTTCTGGTCCCACCACTCGGCGTTCGAGCTGCGGCACGTCGGAGGTTCGCTCTACCTCGGCCCCGACCACGAGCCCAAGGACCACCAGATGGTCTGGATGCGGGCGCGCGGCGACGTGGGGGACGACCAGCTGCTGCACCGCGCGCTCATGGCGTACGCGTGCGACCAGGTGATGCTCGAGCCGATCCTGCGCGAGTCGGGCACGAGCTGGGTCACGCCGGACCTGTCGATCGCGAGCCTCGACCACGCCATGTGGTGGCACCGCGACGCACGGGTCGACGAGTGGTTGCTCTACGTGCAGTCGGCGTCGAGCGCCCAGGGCGGCCGCGGGCTCGGCGCGGCGCGCGTGTTCGCGCAGGACGGGACGCTCGTCGCGTCCATCGCGCAGGAGGGCATGGTCCGCCTCCCGGCGCTGTGAGCACCGGGAGGCGGACCGCCCTCACCGCGGTTGTCAGCCGGCTGTCAGCCGCACGCGACCGTCGGTGACGACGGCGGCGCGCCCGTGCCGATGAACCCGAACGACGTGGTGCCGCCGGCGGCGAGCGTGCCGTTCCAGCCGACGTCCGTCGCGGTCAGGACGCTCCCGCTCACGCTCGTCGTCGCGTTCCAGGCCTGCGCCAGACCACCGGGCGCGAGATCGAGCGACACGGTCCAGCCCGAGACGCCGGACGGCCCGGCCGTGACCGTGACCTCGCCCTGGTACCCGCCCTGCCACGACCCGCGCGTCGCGTAGGTCGCGGTGCACGCGCCGGGCTCCGGCCCGCCGTCGTCCGCGAGCGTCGTCGCCTCGGCGGCGAGCGACACCGGCGAGATGTTCCCGGCCGCGTCGCGCGCCCGCACCGTGTACCGGTACGTGGTCTCGGGCGCGAGGTCCTCGTCCGTGAAGGTCGTGCGCGCCGTGGAGCCGACGACCTCCCCGTCGCGCAGCACGTCGTACGCGACGACGCGGACGTCGTCCGTCGAGGCCGTCCACGACAGCGACGCGGTCGTCGCCGTCGTCCCCGTCACGGCGAGGTCGGTCGGCGTCGTGGGCGACTCGGTGTCCGGCTCGGTGGGGACGTCCTCGCCGAACAGGCGGTCGTAGTCGGCGAGCGCCGTCGCGACGGCGGTCTGGGCCCAGAACCGGTGGTAGGTGAACTCCGGCGCGGGCCCGCCGTCGAGGTGCGCCTGGACCTTCGACCAGTCCGGGTCGTCGAGGTAGAACGACCGCAGGTCGAGGAACGACGCACCGGGCTCGATGACGTCGCCGTTCGGCATGGTCCCCGTCCACCCGGCCGGCACGTAGGTCCCGTCGCCCGTGGTCGACGTCAGGACGTCGTCGAAGCGCGCGTAGTCGGCGCGCGTCTCGGTCGTCGCGACGCCGACCGGGTCGCTGTTCTGCTCCCAGATCGCGTCGAGCAGGTCCCGCGCGACCTGCTGCGCCGCGTCGTGCTGCGGCCCGTCGCCGCCGGCCGCGTAGTACATGAGCGAGCGGGCGAGCGCGCCGGCGACGCCGACGTCCTGGCCGTAGCCCGTCACCTCGACGCTCAGGCCCGCGTTGTCCCCCGGGTTCTGGGGGTCCCAGTCGTCGGGCTGGCCCGACCACGCGAGGTTGGACGGGATCTGCCAGGAGTCGTCCGTGACGGTGACGTGGTCGATCACCCACGGCACCCACTTGTCGAGGATCGCCTCGGCGCGCTCGTCGCCGGTCTCCTCGTAGAGCTGCGCGATGCGCTCGACGCCCCAGCCCTGCATGCCCATCCACGAGTTGGACGGCGGGTCGTGGTAGACGGGCGCCTCGGTGTACGCCATGCCGTAGAACGTCGCGACGTCGTCGGGGCGGTCGGCGTAGTGGCCGTCCCACGAGTTCGTGCTGCCGCCCGCGATCCCGCCCTCGGGCGACTGGAGCCACTGGAAGAGCTCGATCTGGCGGTCGAGGCTCGTGCCCCAGTCGTCGCTCGCCGTGGGCGAGGCCGGCTGGAGCGCGGGGTCGTTCGCGAGCGCCCAGGCCGCCATCGGGTTCTGGTACCCGAAGTGGGCGTGGCTCGACCCGATGCGCCAGGCCCACGGGCCGGACGTGTCGAGCGCGCCGCCCCACGCGTAGTACCAGGACAGCAGGTAGTGCGCGCTGCTCCGGCCCGACCCCGCGGCGCACGACGTGGACTCGCAGCCCGGCGTCTTGAAGTACTTGTCGAACAGCGCGTAGCGCAGGTAGTCGCCCATCTTCGAGGCCTTGCCGACCGTGTCGGCGACGGCCTCGGGCTGGCCCTGCTCGGTCGCGAACTTGTTCGCCCAGTAGGCCGCCTCGACCGCGCGCGCGTCGGCGTCGGGCGCGTTGGTGTACTTCCACTGCTTCGCGTACGACGCGTCGCCCGTGAAGAGGTCGAGGTAGCCGTTCTCGCCGCCGTAGGAGAAGTCGTCGATCGACGGCTGGGGCACCGTCTCCCAGACGGACTCCTGCGGGCCGCGCTGGAACGTGTTGATGTACGACGTGCCCTCGTGGTCCGGCCCGAGCAGCGTCGACGAGCCGGGTGCGGCGCCGAACCCGTAGACGTTGTCGACGTCGGCGAGCCAGTGCATGCCGTAGACCTCGGGCGTGCCGTAGGTCGAGCGCAGCTCGGCACCGATCGGGTCGGAGCCGACGGACACCGAGGAGTCGAGCTGCGACGGGTACTGGCTCGGGTGGTTGAACTCCGGCGCGTACGTCGCGGGCTTGGCCGGGTCGTACGCGCCGTTGGTGGGCTGGTTCTCCGTGGTGGGGATCATGTACGCCTCGAGCGTGTCCCACGCGTGGTTGAACGGCTCCCAGTCGCCGGTCACCTGGCCGTACGACGTCTCGAGCCACAGCCAGAAGGAGTACGCCTCCGACGTCGTCTCGTGGCCGTAGTCCGGCGCCTCGACCATGAGCGTCTCGACCGCGTGGTACGGGATGCCCTGGGGCGAGAAGTACCCGTTCGCCGGGTCGTGGATCTTCGCGTACAGCTCGAGGAACCGCTGGGTGTACTCGCCGTCGCCGGGCGCCGCGACCGCGTCGGCCGACGTGGACGGGGCCGGGTCCGCGCTCGCCGGCGGGACCGCGGCGAGGGCCGCGAGCGCGACGCCCGCGGCGATCGCCGCCGCCGTCGCGCGGCGCCGTGCGGCCCGAGCGTGCGGGGCGGTGGGTGGTGGCGCTGCGCGCCGGGACGTGCGTGGCATCGTGCTCCCTCTCGTCGTCGAGCCCCGCGGCGGCGTCACGGGAGCGCCGTCGTCGGCGCCCCACCTCCACGGGTCGATCGACTCTCGGCGGGAGCGCCGGGCTCTCACAACGCACGAAACGTTTCGGCCTGTGCCGACCACGGGACGACCGCGCCGTGCGCGCGCGCCCGCCGACGCGCGAGCGCCACCCCGGCGCGCCGCAGCACCTCGAGCGCGTCCGGCGCCCCCGTGACGTCCCCCAGGTGCTCGACGACGGCCGACCCGCACGCCCCGGCCGCGCGCACCGCCGCGTGGCGCGCGGCGTCCTCGGACACGCCGTCGAGGAGCACGACGAGGTCCGTCGGCGCCAGCGCGCACAGCGAGCCCGCCGCACCCAGCACGCCGCCGAGCCGGTGCAGCGCGGGGACCGTCGGCGGCGTGTCGAGCCCGACGGCGAGCACGTGCGCGCCGTACCCCGGGACCCGCGCGCCGCGTGCGATCGCCTGCTCGAGCCGGTCGACGAAGAGGGTGCGGTGCAGCACGCCCGAGTCGGGGTCGACGAGCGCCCGCTCGCGCAGCTCGCTGCGGTAGCGCTCGACGTCGGACAGCACGGCGAGCGCGCCGACCATGCGAGCCGGGCGCCCGCCGGCGTCGTGCACGGTCACCGCACGGCACCGGACCCGCACGTGCTCGCCGTCGGCGCACCGCAGCCGGTGCTCGACGTCGAGGGGCTCGGTCGTGCCCGCGAGCTGCGCGGCGACGGCGGCGTGCACCGCCTGACGGTCGTCCGGGTGCACGCGGCCGAGCCACTCCTCGGGGTCGTCCCTGAGGTCGGCCACGTCGCAGCCGACGATGCGCGCCCACGCCGGCGACCAGCGCACGGTGCCCGTCTCGACGTCCCAGTCCCACGTGCCGTCGTGGGACGCGATGGACACGAGCGCGGCGCGCTCGGCGCCCGCCTCGACCTCGAGCGCCAGCTCGCGCACGCGCTCGGCCGAGTCCGCGAGCGCGTGCCGCTGCTCCTGCAGCGACGTGACCAGGGCCTCGCGGTCCAGCGCGACGGCGAGCATGGCCGCCCAGTGGTTGTACCGCTCACGGGTGCTCGTCGTGCGCGTGTCCACGAGGCCGCCCACCACGAGGAACCCCCAGTCGGAGCGACCGAACGCGACCGGTGCGACGACCGTGAGCGAGCGCGGGTCGAGGAGCTCGCGGGGAGGGAACTGCGCGGTCGGGAGGACCGACCCCACGAGCCGCTCCACGGCCGTCCCCCCGCCGCGCGCACCCACGACCCGCAGCACGCGGCGCCCCGGGTCGCCGTCGAGGTCCTCCCACAGCGCGAGCGCCGCCGTGCCGCCCACCCCGCGCGGCAGCCAGTCGAGGCGCCGCAGGCCCTCCCCGTCGCCGCGCAGCAGGCCCAGGTCGACCTCGTAGAGGTCCACCAGGTCCTGCTCGAGCCGGCCCGTGCGCGCCACGGCCCCGTGCGCGCACCCGCGGGCGACGGCGACCACCACCTCGGCCGCGGTCGCCCGGACGGCGTCGGCCCGCGCGACCGCGGAGCCCGCCGGGAGGTCCCGGTGGGCCCCGCGCGACAGCACCGTGCGACCGAGCTGGGACGCGCGCGCCCCCGGGCGACGCCGTCGCACGTCCCGCACGAGCGCGGCGACCTCGGCCTCCAGCGCGGGCACGATCTGCTCGAGCGCCTCCTGCGACGGGCGCAGCGCCGCGGTGCGGTCCGCGAGCGAGCGCAGGGCCGGCGCCGGCGGGACCACGCCCGTGTCGGCGGCTCCCCGGAGCAGGTGCCGCAGCACCAGGAGCCAGGCGTCGACCGGGGCCGGGCGCTGGCCGCCGTCCGACCCGCGCCGCCGCAGGACCCCGCGCACGTCGGACCGCTCCAGGACGGACGCGAAGACCACCCGGGCCACCTCGTCGAGGGGCCGGGCCGGGTCCGCGGGCGCCGCCAGGGCGGCCTGGGCGGCCGGAGCGCCGATGAGCTCGCCCTGCGTGCCCTCCAGGCACCCGCACGACTCGCGCCGGATCAGGGCCGCCCGACCCAGCCGGTGCTCCCGGCCGACGTTCTCCCCGCGCGCCCGCGCGACGAGCAGCTCGGCGACCCGCTCGCCGACCTGGTCGTGCAGCGGGTCGACGGTCGACAGCCGGGGCCGCGACCGCGCTCCCGAGTCGGCGTGGTCGAACCCCACCACGGCCTGCTCCGCGGGCAGCTCGAACCCGCTGGCCTGCAGGCCCCGCATGAAGCCGATCGCGTTGCGGTCGGTCGCGGCGAGCGTCGCCGTCGTCGGCAGGCCCCGGGAGGCGAGCCGCCGCGCGGCGGCCTCGGCGCTCGCCTCCTGGTTGTCGCGCGTGCGGTAGACCCACGAGGGCGAGAAGGCCAGGTCGTGCGCGGCCAGCGCCGCGCGGTACGCGTCGTAGCGCTCGAGCGTGTCGCGCTGCTCGGTGTTGCCGACGAAGCCGATGCGGGTGTGGCCGTGCTCCACGAGGTGGTCGACGGCGGCGCGCACGCCTCCGGCGTTGTCGGGCGACACCGCCGGCGCGCGCAGCCCGTCCGCGCGCACCCCCAGGAGCACCAGCGGGACGCCCGACGCGTCGAGCTCGCGCAGCTCGGCGTCCGCGAGCGCCGTGGTCATCACGACGAACCCGTCGAACGAC
Organism: Cellulosimicrobium sp. CpK407; assembly: GCF_051844275.1. NCBI lineage: Bacteria > Bacillati > Actinomycetota > Actinomycetes > Micrococcales > Promicromonosporaceae > Cellulosimicrobium > Cellulosimicrobium sp. CpK407. The sequence goes on along the minus strand of NZ_JBGNYC010000022.1, from coordinate 49,047 downwards.
GAGCGCCCGAGCAGGGGCCTGCGGCCCGGTGGGCCCGGGAACTCGTCGCGGTCGAGGTCCGCCGGGTAGGTCTGGAGAGCGACCACCCGGTGCCCGTGCGCCCGCAGGACCCGGGCGATCCCCGCCAGGGACCTCCCGAAGTAGAACCCTCCGACCACGGGGCACAGCACACCGAACGTCAGGTGCTCCCCCGCCTGTCTCGGGCGCCTCGTCGCGTCCGTCGACATCCTCGTCACCGTCCTCGTCACGTCATCGTCACCGAGTCCTGGTAGGCATCATGCACCCAAACCGGGCACAGTGTGGGAGCGTGACCACCAACTCGTCCGCACACCCGGCCTCGCACCGCGGCGCCGACCCGGGTGCACGGCGCACCACGATCACCGACGTCGCGCGCGCGGCAGGGGTGTCGATCGCCGTCGTCTCCTACGCCCTCAACGGCCGCCCCGGAGTGTCCGAGCGCACCCGCCGGCACGTCCTGCGCACCGCTGCCGACCTCGGTTGGCGGCCGAGCGTGGCCGCCCGCTCGCTGCGCACGAGCGCGCGCAGCGTGGCGCTCCAGGTCGTGCACGCGACCGAGGGAGCCGCCGGACCGACCCGCGCCCTCGCGCTCGCCGCGGGCATGCGCACGGTCCTCGCGGAGCACGACCTCGCCCTCGGCATCGAGGTCACGGGCGACCGCGACGAGGGTGCCCGGGAGCTCGAGACGGGCTGGTCCGAGCGGCGGCACGCGGCGTACGTCGTGGTCGACGCCCACGCGCGCGACCCGCGGGTCCGGGTCGCCCGTGAGGCCTCGATCCCGCTCGTCCAGGTCGCTCCTGGCCCGGCCGACGCCGACGCGCCGGGCGCGCGGACCTGGTTCGCGGGCGACGCGGACGCGCGCGCGGCCCGCTACCTCGTCGAGCTCGGCCACCGCCGGATCGCGGTCCTCGTCTCGGACGCGCAGGACGAGCAGGCCCGCGCCGTGGTCGCGGCGGCGCGCGACGCGGGCGGCCCGGAGACCCGGGTCGACGTCGTCGAGTGCCGCACGTGGGAGGAGACCCGCACGCGTGCGGCGCGGCTGGTGGCGCACGACGCGCGCCCCACCGCCGTGCTCACCGACACGGACGTCACCGCGCTCGCCGTGCTCGAGGCGGGCCGGAGCCAGGGGCTCGAGGTGCCGTGGGACCTGTCGGTGCTGTCCGGCGAGGACTCCGCGACGTGCCGGCTCGTCGCCCCCGCGCTCACCGCCGTGCACCGGCCGTTCGAGCGGCTCGGTGCGCACGTCGCCGATGTCGTCGTCGCGCGCCTGGGCCTCGGACGCCCGGTCGCACGCCCCGACGCCGACCCGGCCGCGACCCGTCCGGCCGTCGACCGCGAGCGCCCCGCCGCCCGCCTCCTCCTGCGGGGCACGACGGCGCCACCCCGGAGCGCCTAAACGTTTCAGGCGGTAGCCGACGACGGCCCTCGTTCGTCACGTTGTCCCCGCCGGGCAGAGCCGCCCGGTGCGCGGACCCGTCCGCGCTCCCGGACCCTTGGAGGACCACGTGCCATCCCGATCCAGCCGACCGCGCAGGGGCGCGGCCGTCGCCGCGTCGCTCGTGCTGCTCGCCGCCCCGCTGGTCGCGACCGCCGCGCCGGCGAACGCCGCCGAGCCACGCGTGAGCAACCCGTTCGCCGGTGCCACGCAGTACGTCAACGACTTCTGGTCCGCCAACGTCGAGGCCGCCGCCGACCGCGCCGGCGGCGACCTCGGGTCCCGCATGCGGGCGATCGCCGACGAGCCCACCGCGGTCTGGATGGACCGCATCAGCGCGATCGAGGGCAACGCCGACGGCCCGGGCCTGCGGCACCACCTCGACGCCGCGATCGAGCAGAAGCAGCCCGGCGTGCCGATGGTCTTCAACCTCGTGATCTACGACCTGCCCGGTCGCGACTGCTACGCGCTCGCGTCCAACGGCGAGCTCAAGCCGAACGCCACGGACATGGCGCGGTACAAGACCGAGTACATCGACGTCATCGCCGACATCCTCGACGACCCGGCCTACGAGGACCTGCGCGTCGTCGCGACGATCGAGCCGGACTCGCTGCCGAACCTCGTCACCAACATCAGCACGCCCGACTGCCAGGCGTCCGCGCCGTACTACCGCGAGGGCGTGGCGTACGCGCTGGACGCTCTCCACGCCGTCGGCAACGTCTACTCCTACATCGACGCGGCGCACGCCGGCTGGCTCGGCTGGCCGAGCAACGGGGGCCCGGCGGCGAAGCTCTTCAAGGAGGTCGTGCTGTCGACGGAGGCGGGCTACGCGTCGGTCGCGGGCTTCGTCACGAACACGGCCAACTCCACGCCGCTGCACGAGCCGTTCCTCGAGGACGTCCAGCTCGGCAGCACGCCCGTGCGCTCGGCGAGCTTCTACGAGTGGAACGCCGACTTCGACGAGGCCGACTGGACCGCGCACCTCTACGACCTGCTCGTGGCGGAGGGCTTCCCGACGTCGATCGGCATGCTCATCGACACCTCGCGCAACGGCTGGGGCGGCGCCGACCGCCCGACGGCGGTGAGCACGTCGACGAACCTCAACACCTACGTGGACGAGTCGCGCGTCGACCGGCGGATCCACCGTGGCGCCTGGTGCAACCCGGCCGGCGCCGGGATCGGCGAGCGTCCGCAGGCCTCGCCCGCGGGCTTCCCCGAGTCGCACCTGCACGCGTACGTGTGGGTCAAGCCTCCGGGCGAGTCCGACGGCGCGTCGTCCGACATCCCGAACGACCAGGGCAAGCGGTTCGACCGCATGTGCGACCCGACGTTCGTCTCGCCGAAGCTCTCCAACCAGCTCACCGGCGCCCTGCCCGACGCCCCGCTCGCGGGCCAGTGGTTCGAGTCCCAGTTCCGGATGCTCGTCGAGAACGCCTACCCGGCCATCGAGGGCGACGGGGCCGGCGGCCCCGCGGACACCACCGCGCCGTCGGTGCCGACGGGCCTCACGGCGGGCGCGACCACGACCACGTCGGCGAGCGTGAGCTGGACCGCGTCCACCGACGACCGTGGCGTCACGGGATACACCGTGCTCGTCGACGGCGCGGCCGTGGGCACGACCTCCACGACCTCGTTCACCGTCACCGGTCTCGAGGCGGGCACGTCCTACGCCGTGACGGTCCGGGCGCGCGACGCCGCGGGCAACGTCTCCGCCGCGTCCGCGCCGCTCACCGTGACCACGGACGAGGACGACGGCTCGGGCGGTGACGACCAGCCGCCGTCCGCCCCGACCGGGCTGCGGGTCACCGGCACCACGACGTCCACGGTCGCGCTCGCGTGGAACGCGTCCACCGACGACACCGGCGTGACCGGCTACCGCGTGTTCCGCGACGGGACCCAGGTCGCCGAGGTCTCGGCGACGTCGTTCACCGACACCGGCCTCGCCGCGGGCACGGCGCACGTCTACGCGGTGCGCGCGGTCGACGCGGCGGGCAACCTCTCGGCCACGTCCGGCACCGTGACCGGCGAGACGGACGAGGACGGCGGCCAGCCCGCCGGGGCCTGCACCGTCGTCTACTCGGCGAGCTCCTGGAACACGGGCTTCACCGGCTCGATCCGGCTCACGAACGACTCGGCCCAGGCGCTGCAGAGCTGGACCCTGACCTTCGACTTCCCGGACGGTCAGAGCATCACCCAGGGCTGGTCCGCGCAGTACGCGCAGACCGGCTCGACGGTGACCGTGACCCCGGCGGCGTGGAACACCACGCTGGGCGCGGGCGCGAGCGTCGAGATCGGCTTCAACGGCTCCCACTCGGGGACCAACGACGAGCCGACGGCCTTCACGCTGAACGGCGCGTCCTGCACCGTCGGCTGATCTGAGACGACCGGCGGTCGGGGCCCCACGCCTCGACCGCCGGTCCTGTGCGACGTTCGATATCGATATCGACCCGAAGGGTGCACCCATGAGCAGGACCATCTGGAGACGACCTCTCGCGACGACGCTCGCGACCACGGCGCTCGTCGCCGCGACCGTCCTCCCGGTCGCCACGACCGCGACCGCCGCCACCGAGCCGCTCGGCGACGCCGCCGCGAGGCACGGCAAGACCGTCGGCTTCGCGCTCGACCCCGGCCGCCTCTCGGAGAGCGGCTACCGGGCGGTCGCCGACCGCGAGTTCTCGCTCGTCGTCGGGGAGAACGCGATGAAGTGGGACGCGACCGAACCCGCCCGGGGCTCGTTCTCCTGGGGGGCAGCGGACCAGGTCGCGAGCTACGCGGCCGCGCAGGGCGCGGAGCTCTACGGCCACACGCTCGTGTGGCACCAACAGCTCCCCGGCTGGGTCCAGGGCCTGACGGGCACGGAGCTGCGCACCGCCATGACGGACCACGTCAGCGCCGTCGCCGGGCACTTCGCCGGCGACGTCGAGGCGTGGGACGTCGTCAACGAGGCGTTCGAGGACGACGGCTCCCGCCGGCAGAGCGTCTTCCAGCAGCGCCTCGGAGACGGCTACATCGAGGACGCCTTCCGCGCCGCACGGGCGGCGGACCCGGACGCGGACCTGTGCCTCAACGACTACAGCACCGACGGGATCAACGCGAAGAGCACGGCGATCTACGACCTCGTCGCCGACTTCAAGGCCCGCGGTGTGCCGATCGACTGCGTCGGGTTCCAGGCGCACCTGATCGTGGGCCAGGTCCCGTCGACCCTGACCCAGAACCTCCGGCGGTTCGCCGACCTCGGCGTGGACGTGCGCATCACCGAGCTCGACATCCGCATGAACACTCCCGCCGACGCGCAGAAGCTGGCGCAGCAGGCGTCGGACTACGCGAAGGTCTTCCAGGCCTGCCTCGACGTCGACCGCTGCACGGGCGTCACGCTGTGGGGCATCACCGACAGGTACTCGTGGATCCCGGGCGTGTTCCCGGGGCAGGGCGCCGCGCTCGTCTGGGACGACGCGTACGCGCCCAAGCCGGCCTATGCGGCGATCGCCGATGTCCTGGGCGCCCGGGACGACGGACCGGGCGGCGACGAGCAGGCGCCGTCGGCCCCGACCGGCCTGCGGGTCACCGGCACCACGACCTCATCGATCTCGCTCGCGTGGAACGCCTCCACCGACGACGTCGGCGTCGCGGGGTACCGCGTGTTCCGCGACGGGACCCAGGTCGCCGAGGTCGCCGCGACGTCGTTCACCGACACCGGCCTCACCGCGGGCACCGCGCACGTCTACGCGGTGCGCGCGGTCGACGGGGCGGGCAACCTCTCGGCCACGTCCGGCACCGTGACCGGCGAGACCGAGGAGGGTGGCGGCGAACCCACCGGGACCTGCACCGTCGCCTACACGGCGAGCTCCTGGAACACGGGCTTCACCGGCTCGATCCGGATCACCAACGACTCGACGACCGCGCTGCACGGCTGGACCCTGAGGTTCGCGTTCCCGGACGGGCAGACCGTCCAGCAGGGCTGGTCGGCGCAGTACGCGCAGCAGGGCTCGACCGTCACCGTCACCCCGGCGCCGTGGAACACCACGCTCGGCGCGGGCGCGAGCGTGGACATCGGCTTCAACGGCGCCCACTCCGGTATCAACACCGAGCCGACCTCCTTCACGCTCGACGGTGCCGCCTGCGAGGTCGCCTGAGCGAGCGCGGGCGCCGTCCGGGGCGTGCAGGGGCCGCCCCGGGCGGCGCTCGCGCGGGATCAGTCCTCGAGGACGGGGACGGGGGTGCCGTCCGCGGTGCGCCCCACCACGACCGTCGGGGGCACGTCGGTGGGTGCCACCCGCTCGAGGTCGGCGCCCTCGCGGGCCCAGGTCGCCGGGTCGGGGCGCGGCCACGTGAGCGTCGACCCCTCGACGCGTTTGCCGTCCGTCGACGCGAGGACCTCGACGGACACGACCTCGCCCGACCCGACCACCACGAGCTCGGGCCGCGGCTCGGCGTCACCGCCGGGACCGCCGTCGATCCACTGCGCGACGAGCGGGGGGATCCGCGTCGTCGCCGGCGACCCCGGCGCGACCTCGCCGCCCCCGAGCCGGTCGGTCCGCGGGTCGCCCGGCTCCTCGCCGTCGGCGGGCGCCGGCGCCGGCCGGGAGGCGTAGACCTCCCACCACGCCCGGGGGTCCCACGCGCTCGTCGTGACCGCGACGACCGCCAGGGGCGTCCCGTCCCGCAGCGCGACCCCGTCCCAGAGCGCGGCGACCGGCGGGTCGGCGCGACGCCGCTCCTCCGTGCCGCGGTACGCGCCGAGGAGCGCGCTCCAGGTCGGAGCACCCGCGGCGGGGTCGAGGAGCCGGTCCCACAGCGTGTCGAGGTCGGCCGTCGTCACCGCGCCTCCGTCGGTGAACAGCAGACCCGGGTCGTCGCCGTCGGGGACCGCGCTCACCGAGGCCGCCCGGATCGCGCCACCGCGCTGGCCGACGAGCAGGCCCTCGTCGACGGGAACGGCCACGACGACCGGCGCGTCGTCGCCCTCGCCCCGGGGATGCACGACCTCGAGGCCGTCCGGCTCCGCACCGCGGGCGAGCGACTCGGCGAGCAGCAGCAGACCGTCGTCGAGCTCGACGGCCGCGCGCGGGGCCCACCGCTGCTCGTCGCTGTCCGCGAGGATCCTGTAGGCGTCGGTCCGTTCGCCCTCGGCGTCGACCGGCGCGAGGAAGGTCGCGACGTGGTCGTCCGAGCGGAGCGCGACGAGGCGGCCGGTGGGCGCGTCGTCGAGGCGGAGCTCGTAACGGCTCTCGAACGCGAGATCGGCTGCGGGGACGTCCCCGGCCCACAGCACCTCGATGGGCTCGTCGGCGGCGGGCGGCTCCTCCTGCCCGCCGACGTCCTCGCGCCGCCAGGTGTCGGCGGCGGCCTCGACGTCCTCGAAGGGCGCGCCGTCCACGGTGAGACCACCCCGGGTCGGGTAGCCCTCGAGGGTCGACGTGCTCACCGGCTCGTCGACGGGATCGGTGCCACCCCGCGCGACCAGCCAGAGGGTCAGCGCCCCGGCGAGCACGAGCGCCACCGCCCCGCCGACCAGCACGCGCCCCCTGCGGGTCCGCCACCACGGGCTCTCCGACGTCGTCATGTCCCCTCCCTCGTCCGCGCCCGCCACGCTAGCCGTGACGGGGCGCCGCCGGAGGCTCGGGCCATGGGGACCGCTCCCCATGCGCCGCGCGGCCTCGGTGCTCCCTGCCGCGCGAGCGGGCGTCGCGTCCCGCACCATGACCGGGTGCGACTGCGTCGGGTGTCCGTGACCTCCCCCGGGTACTCCCGCCGCCCGAAGGGCGACTCCTGGGTGTTCCTCGACGTCGAGGGGACTCCGCTCGCCGACGAGGACGAGGTCGCGCGGTGCACGCGCCTCGCGGTCCCTCCCGCCTGGACCGACGTCTGGATCTGCCGGTACCCGAACGGGCACATCCAGGCGTTCGGGCGCGACGTCGCCGGTCGCGGCCAGTACCTGTACCACGAGCAGTGGCAGGTGCGCCGTGCGCGGCGCAAGCACGACCACGTGCTCGACGTCGGCCGGCGCCTGCCCGCGGCCCGGCGTCGGGTCGCGCGCGAGCTCGCGCAGCCCGGCATGGGTCGCGAGAAGGTGCTCGCCCTGGCGTTCCGGCTGCTCGACCTCGCGTACTTCCGCGCCGGCGGCGAGATCTACGCGAAGCAGAACGCCAGCTACGGCCTGGCGACGATCCGCAAGGAGCACGCGCGGGTGCGGCGCGACGGGAGCGTGCACTTCCGCTACCCCGCGAAGTCGGGCCAGGTCCGCGACGTCGTCGTGGACGACCCGGTGGTCGCCGAGCTCGTCACGACGCTCAAGCGGCGCCGCGGCGGCGTCGAGCTGCTCGCGTGGCGCGACGACGCGCCCGGCGGCCGGGCCGCGTGGCACGACGTCACGAGCGCCGACGTCCAGGCGGGCATCAAGGAACGGCTCGGCGAGGACGCGACGCCCAAGGACTTCCGCACGTGGCACGCCACCGTCCTCGCGGCACGCGCGCTCGCCGACGCCGGGGCCGCGCCGGCCTCGGAGCGGGCGCGGCGACGGGTCGTCACGGGGATCGTCAAGGACGTCGCGGAGGAGCTGGGGAACACGCCCGCCGTCGCGCGGTCGTCGTACATCGACCCGCGCCTGTTCGACCTGTGGGAGCGCGGCGAGACCATCGGGTCCACGCGGTCGCAGGCGCGAGCCGAGCGCGAGCTCCTGGAGCTGCTCTCGTGAGGGCCGCGGTCACCGGCGTCACCGGCTACGTGGGCGGGCGGCTCGTGCCCGAGCTGCTGCGCGCGGGGTTCGAGGTGCGCGCGCTCGCACGGCACCCCGAACGGCTCGCGGGGCGCGAGTGGGTGCACGACGTCGAGACGGTGTCCGCCGACGCCGCCGACCTCGGGCAGATCCGGGCCGCGCTCGAGGGCGCCGACGTCGCGTACTACCTCGTGCACTCGCTCGGGACCGGGAGCACGTTCGAGGCGCGCGACCGCCGCACCGCGCTGACGTTCGCGCAGGCGGCGCGCGAGGCGGGGGTCGGGCGGATCGTGTACCTCGGCGGGATGTTCCCCGACGTCCCGGAGGGCACGCTCTCGCGCCACCTCGCCTCGCGCAAGGAGGTCGGCGAGATCCTGCTCGCCTCGGGCGTCCCGACGACGGTCCTCCAGGCGGCGGTGATCCTCGGCTCCGGGTCCGCGTCGTTCGAGATGATGCGCTACCTCACCGAGCGGCTCCCCGCCATGACGACGCCGAGGTGGGTCGACAACCGCATCCAGCCCATCGCGGTCCGGGACGTGCTGCGCTACCTCGTGGGGTCCGCGACGATGCCGCCCGACGTCTCGCGCGCGTTCGACGTCGGCGGGCCCGACGTCCTCACCTACCGCGACATGATGCAGCGCTACGCGCGGGTGGCCGGGCTCCCCCGCCGCGCGATCGTCAGCGTCCCGGTGCTCACGCCGAGGTTGTCGAGCCTGTGGGTCGGGCTCGTCACGCCCGTGCCGTCGGGCATCGCACGCCCGCTCGTCGAGTCGCTCCAGCACGAGGTCGTGTGCCGCGAGCACGACATCGCGCGGTACGTGCCCGACCCGCCCGAGGGCCTCGTCGGGTTCGACCGCGCCGTCGCGCTGGCCCTGGAGCGCGTCCACGACGGCGAGGTGACGACGCGCTGGTCGTCCGCCTCAGTACCGGGAGCGCCGTCGGACCCGCTGCCGAGCGATCCCGACTGGGCCGGCGGCTCGCTGTACGTCGACGAGCGGCGGACCGTCGTCGACGCGCCGCGCGATGTGCTCTGGCGCGTCGTCGAGGAGATCGGCGGGCAGGGCGGCTGGTACTCGTGGTCGCTCGCGTGGCGCGTGCGCGGGCTCCTGGACCGCGCGGTCGGCGGGCCGGGGCTGCGCCGCGGTCGGCGCGACGAGCGGCACCTGCGCGTGGACGACGAGCTCGACTGGTGGCGGGTCGAGGCGATCGAACCCGGCCGTCGGCTGCTGCTCCGGGCGGAGATGCGACTCCCAGGGCTCGCGTGGCTCGAGCTGCGCGTCGACGAGGCGGCCGCGGAGCTGCCCGACGCGACCGACCCCGCCGCGCCCGGGCCCTCGCCCGAGGACGCGAGCGGTCCGGGCCGGACCTACTTCGCCCAGCGCGCGCTGTTCTACCCCCACGGCCTCGCGGGCCAGCTCTACTGGTGGGCGGTCAAGCCGTTCCACGGCGTCGTGTTCGGCGGGATGCAACGCAACGTCGCCGCCGCCGCGGAGCGCGCCGCTCGCGCCGGCGAAACGTTTCAGGGTCGCGCGCGTCCTTGACCCCGGTTCCGCCGCGTCCGGACAGTGGCGTCGACCTGCGTCGACGCGGACGCAGCCGGACCGAGAGGCAGCCATGCACCCACGACCCACCGCGGCCCTCGCCGCGGGCGCCCTGCTCGTCGCGAGCCTCGCTGCCGCGACCCCGGCCTCGGCCGCGCCGGGTCCGACGCCGGCCCCCGCGGCGGCCGCCGCTGCCGCCACCGCGCCGAACTACGCCGAGGCCCTCCAGAAGTCGCTGTTCTTCTACGACGCCCAGCGCTCGGGCGACCTCCCCGACGACTTCCGCGTGAGCTGGCGCGGCGACTCCGCGCTCGACGACGGCGCCGACGTCGGGCTCGACCTCACGGGCGGCTGGTACGACGCGGGCGACCACGTGAAGTTCGGGCTGCCGATGGCGTTCACCACGACGATGCTCGCCTGGGGAGCGATCGCGAGCCCCGACGGGTACGCGGCGTCGGGGCAGCGCGACGAGCTGCTCGACTCGCTGCGCTGGGTCAACGACTACTTCGTCAAGGCCCACCCCGAGCCGGACGTGCTCTACGCGCAGGTGGGCGACGGCGACGCGGACCACACATGGTGGGGACCCGCCGAGGCGATGCAGATGGCCCGCCCGGCGTACAAGGTCGACCCGTCGTGCCCCGGGAGCGACGTCGCGGGCGAGACCGCGGCAGCCATGGCCGCGTCGTCGATCGTCTTCGCGGACTCCGACCCGGCGTACGCGGCCGAGCTCGTCGAGCACGCCGAGCAGCTCTACGACTTCGCCGACACGTACCGCGGGAAGTACTCCGACTGCGTGCCCGCGGGCGCCTTCTACAACTCGTGGTCGGGCTACCAGGACGAGCTCGTGTGGGGCGCGTACTGGCTCTACGAGGCGACGGGCGACGCGTCGTACCTCGCCAAGGCCGAGCAGGAGTACGCCGGTCTCTCCCGCGAGAACCAGACGAGCACGCCGTCGTACCGCTGGACGATCGCGTGGGACGACAAGACGTACGGCGCGTACGCGCTGCTCGCGCAGGCGACGGGCAAGCAGCAGTACGTCGACGACGCGAACCGGTGGCTCGACTACTGGACCACCGGGTACCAGGGCGAGCGCGTGCGCTACTCCCCCGGCGGGCAGGCGTTCCTCGACTCGTGGGGCTCGCTGCGCTACGCCGCGAACACCGCGTTCGTCGCGCTGACGTACGGCGACTGGCTGCGGGGCCGCGGCGACGCGACCCGTGCGCAGACGTACCATGACTTCGGCGAGCGCCAGATCGGCTACGCGCTCGGCGACAACCCGCGCGGCGCGTCGTACGTCGTCGGGTACGGCGAGGACTCGCCGCAGAACCCGCACCACCGCACCGCGCACGGCTCGTGGCTCGACTCGCTCGCCGAGCCTGCGGCGACGCGGCACGTGCTGTACGGCGCGCTCGTCGGCGGCCCGGGCGCGCCGGACGACGCCTACACGGACAGCCGCTCCGACTACGTCGCGAACGAGGTCGCCACGGACTACAACGCAGGCTTCACGTCGGCTCTCGCCTACCTCGTCGCCGAGCACGGGGGCTCCCCGCTCGCGGACTTCCCCCAGCCCGAGACGCCCGACCAGGACGAGTTCTTCGTCGAGTCGCGCCTCAACCAGCCCGGCACCGCGTTCACGGAGATCAAGGCCGTCCTGCGCAACCGGTCGGCGTTCCCGGCGCGCGTGCTGGACGACGTGCGCCTGCGGTACTGGTTCACGCTCGACGACGGCGCCGACCCGGCGACCCTGCGCGCCACGACGAACTACTCCGAGTGCCCCGGCGCGACGGCGAGCGTCGGCCACGCGGGCGGCGACCAGTACTTCGTCGAGATCGACTGCTCGGGCTCGGTCGTCTCCCCCGGCGGCCAGTCCCAGCACCGCCGCGAGGTGCAGTTCCGCGTCACGGCGGACGTCTGGGACGCCGCGGACGACTGGTCCTTCGCGCAGGTCGCGACGGGCGACGCCCTGGCGAAGAACGCGCGCATCACCCTCTACGAGGGCGACGAGCTGCTGTGGGGCGACGAGCCGTCGGCGGGGCCCGTCGAGCCGGACACCACGCCGCCGTCGACCCCGGGGGCGCCGACGGTCTCGGCCGTCACCGCGGCCGGGGCGACCGTCGCGTGGGCGCCGTCCACGGACGCGGGCCGCGGCGTCTCCGGGTACGACGTCCTGCTCGACGGCGTGCGGGTCGCGACCACGCCGGGCACGACGCTGGCCCTGACGGGACTCGCGCCCGAGACGACCTACCGCGTCGCCCTCGTCGCGACCGACCGGGCCGGGAACGCGTCCGCGCCCGGGCCGGCGGCGACGTTCACGACCCCGGCCGCGTCGACGGGTCCCGCGCCCGGCGCCTGCGCCGTCCGCTGGTCGTCGAGCGACTGGGGCTCCGGCGGGACGGTGACCCTCCGGCTCACGAACACGGGCACGACGGCGCTCGACGGGTGGGCGCTCGCGTTCGCCCTCGCGTCCGGGCAGACCGTGACGAACGGCTGGAGCGCCACCTGGACGCAGTCCGGCGCCGACGTCACCGTGCGGTCCGCCGCCTGGAACGGCGGCCTCGCCCCGGGGGCGTCCGTGGAGGTCGGCGCGAACGTCGCGCACGGCGGGACGAACACGCCGCCCGCGCGGTTCACGCTGGTCGGCGGGTCGGGCGAGACGGAGTGCACCGTCGGGTGAGCCCTCGCCCGGGTGCGTCGCTCGCGCCGGGACGCTGCTCCCCGGCGCGAGCGACGGTCACCTGCGGCGGCGGAAGGTCAGCGGGTCCTCGACGAACGGCTCCCAGGCCGCACGCTCGGCCTCGGTGATGCGGCGGGGCGCCCCCGTCGCCGCGTCGACCACGACGATCGTCGTCACGGCCTTCGCGTAGGGGACGCCGCCCGAGGTGGGGCCGGTGCGCTCGAAGCGCGCGGCGCCGTCGTGCACCTCGTAGCAGACCTCCAGGCTCGCACCGCCGAGGTGCCCGATCCACAGCTCGACCCGCACGGGCGTGCGCGTGAAGCCGAGGGGGCGCAGGTACTCGATCTCCTGCCGCGCCACGAGCGTGTGGCTCGTCGCGGCCGGCCCGGTCTCCAGGACCGCCGTCGGCCAGGCGTCCTCGCCGGCGTCCGGGTGGGTCCAGAACGCCGTGATGCGCGCGTCCTCGAGCAGCCGGAACATCTCGACGTTGTTGACGTGCGCGTACGCGTCGAGGTCGGACCACCGCAGGGAGACGGGGACGTGCAGGCGGGTCATGGAGGGTCCTCTCGTTCGACGGTGGCACGCTCATTCTCCCCTCCCGCACACCCCGCCCTACCCCCGCGCCGCCACCGGCCCCGGGGGCCAGCCGCCGAGCACGACACCACCCCGCGCCGAGCACGACATGAGGGTCGTCATGGGCGCGTTGACGACCCTCATGTCGTGTTCGGCGGGGAGGCGGGTCGTCAGGAGGCCGCGACCAGGGCCGCGGCGCGACAGCTCGCCAGCGCGGACAGCTCCTCGCCGACCGGGAGCCGCACCAGGCGGTCGGCGACCTGGCCGACGGCCTCGCGCAGGCGGCGTCGGGCACGGGCCGCCCGCCGGCGCCCGCCCACGGACGCGGCGGCGCGCGAGAGCACGGCGACGACGATGCCGACGACGATGCCGCCGAGCGCGAGCAGGGTCGGCCACGGGAGCTCGGGTGCGCCGGGCCCGCCGAGCGTGAGCACGGGCGTCGGCGGCTCGGGCAGGCGCAGGTAGGTGAACCCCCACAGTGCGGCGAGCCACAGCAGCCCCACCACGAGCGCCGCGAGCACGAGCCACTGCAACGCGCCGACGACGCGCCACCACACCGGGCGGCGCGACGCCTCGAGCTCCGTCCCGGCGACCGCCTGGTCGAGCGCGTCGGCGAGGTCGCTCGCGCCCTCGGAGGCCCGACGCCGCACGGCGAGCGCCCAGTCGTCCGGCACCCCCGCGGTGGCCTCGGCCGCGTAGTCGCGCACGGCGGTCTGCGCACCGGCGCGCAGCGCCGCCCCGACCGCGGGGAGCGACGTCCGGGCGAGCTCCGGCCGCAGCTCCGTCTCGCCCGCTCCCAGCTCCTTCGCCGCGCGCGCCCGGGACGAGCCGGGAGCGGGTCCCGTCCGGAGCCCGATGCGGCGCAGGGGGTCAGGCCGGAACCGCCCGACCCAGCGCGTGACGGGCCAGCCGGTCGCCGCGCGCGCGTCCCGGACCGCCGAGCCCCGCACGGCCGCGACGACCGTCGGCACGCCCGCGGCGGCCTCGAGCGCGTCGACGAGCCCGTCGCGCGCCCGTCGCGCGGCGCGCTCCGGCACGGGCTCGCCGCACGCGGCCGCGACCCGACGGGCGACGGCGCGCACGTCGGCCGCGAGCCGGTCGTTCGCCGCCCGCCGCCGGGCTGCGGCGTCCGCGAGCAGACCCCGGAGCTCGTCGAGACCCTGTCCCGTGCGCGCGGAGACCCCGAGGACGCGCGCGTCGCCGAGCCCGTCCTCCACGGCGAGCCGGCGCAGGTCCGCGAGGCACGCGTCGGCGTCGGCGGGCGAGAGCCGGTCGACCTGGTTGAGCACGAGCACGACGACCGAGTCGTGCCCCGCGAGCGGGCGCAGGTAGCGCTCGTGCAGCGCGGCGTCCGCGTACTTCTGCGGGTCCACGACCCACACGAGCAGGTCCGCGCGCTCGACGAGGCGCTCCGCGCGCACGCGGTGCTCGACGACCACCGAGTCGTGGTCGGGCAGGTCGAGCAGCACGAGGCCGCTCGTGACGTCACCCGCGCGTCGGCCGCGCAGGAGGCCGCGCAGCCCGCCGCCCGCGCGCGCGTCGTCCGGGTCGCCCGACGTGAGGGGCGTGCCCATCTCGTGCCGGCGCCGCACCTCGAGCCAGTCGAGGAGGGCCCCCGCGCCCGCCGCACCGGGAGTGCCACCAGGCGCCACGCCGCCCGTCGGGTGCCCCGCCCCACCCGTCCCCCACACGGCAGCCAGCGGGTGCGACGTCGTCGGGCGCTGGACCCCGACCGCCGCGAGCTCGTCCCCGACGAGCGCGTTGAAGACCGACGACTTGCCCGATCCCGTCGCACCGGCGAGCGCGACGACGGTGTGGTCGGCCGAGAGGCCCGCACGCTCGCGCGCCCGGGCGACGACGGTGCGCGCGTCGGCGAGCAGGTCGGCGTCGAGGCGCCCCTCGCCCGCGCGGACGGCGGTCTCGAGCGCGGTCGTGCGCGCCGCGAGGTCGATCGTCATGCGCGCTCACCGCCCAGGAGCCGTCGCCAGAACCCGGGTCTGCGGCGCGGCTCGTCGTCGGCCTCGGGCACGCTCGCAGGCTCGTCGTCCTCCGCACCGCGCCGGCCCGCGCCCCGCAGGAGCCGCGCGGCGTGCCGCCCGGTGGTCGGTCGGGCCGTGTCCTGGTCCCGCCCGCGCGCACGGCGCTCGACCCGCGCCGCCGCCTCGACCGCGCGCGCGGCCTCGCGCACGGTACGCGCCGTCTCGTCCGCCTCCGCGGTGCCGAGCGCGTCGAGCTGGGCCGTGTAGCGCCGTGCCTCGTCGTCGAGCACGGCACGCACCCGCTCGGCGAGGCGGTCCCGCGCCGTCCGGGTGAGGCGCCGGACCGCGTCGTCGCCGAACACGGCCTCGAGGAGCTTCTGCGCGAGGATCGCCGTCCCGCCCGCGATGCCGACCTCCGCGCCGGTGAGACCGCCCGTCGACGCGAAGACGACGACCATGAGGCTCAGCCCGAGCCCGTTGATCCCGAACGACAGCGCGCGTGCCGCCCCGCGCTTGCCCGCACCCTGCTCGCGCACGAGGTCGAGGACGTCGGACTGCCACCCCCGGATCTCCTCCGCGACCCGCGCCCGCACGCCCGCCGACGAGCGCGAGAGGTCGAGCCCGTCCAGGAGCGCCGTGCCCGCCGGGTCGGCGCGCCACCCGCCGTACGCGCGCTCGGCGGCCGCGTCCGTCGCGTCGAGCACGACGGCCTCCAGCCCGTGCGCGATCGCCTGCTCCACCTGCGGCGCCTGCGCCGGGCGCCCGCGGAAGAACGCCGCGACGGCGTCGCGCACGCGCCCGACGCCCTGCTCCACGGACCGGAACAGCTCGCTCGTCCCGACGAAGTCCTGCCAGCGCGCGAGCACCTCGCCGCGCAGCAGCGCGCCGTCGCTCGTGGCGGCGTCCACGGTGGCCGCGGCCTCGTCGTACGCGCGCCCGACGACGGCCCGCAGGCGCACGTCGGACGTCGCCTGGGCGTCGGCGGCTCCGGCCACGAGCACGGCCCGGCGCACGAGGTCGTCCACGACGCCGTCCCGCGTCGCGGTCGCGACCCGGTCGCGCGCGGCGCCGTCGGCCCCCAGCGCGGACAGCCACGAGGCGACCTCCGCGACGGACCGCTCCGGGAGGAAGCCGTCGACCAGCTCGGACTCCCCCACGACGAACAGCGGCGCGGTGTCCAGCCCGTTCTCGTCCATCATGCGGCGGAGGTCGTCGGCCACCGCCTCGGCTCCCGGGTCGACCCGGTCGAGCACGATCGCGACCTGCGCGCGCCGCTCGGCCGCACGATGCAGGAGGTCCCACGGGACCGCGTCGGCGTAGCGCGCGGCCGTCGTGACGAAGAGCCACAGGTCCGCCGCGGCGAGGAGCTGGGCCGCGAGCTCGCGGTTCGCCGTCTCCACGGAGTCGACGTCGGGCGCGTCCACGAGCGCGAGACCCTGCGGCAGCGCGTCGCTCGCGACGAGCCGGAGCGTGCGCGTCGGGTCGGCCGGGCTCGCGGTCGAGGTTCCCGCGGTCCGGCCGGGCACGGCGGTCGCGTCGCGCGCGACCGCGACGGGGTCCCGCCCGTGCTCGCTCACGCGCGCGAGGCCGGGGAGCACGCGGTCGGTGGAGAACCAGCGCTCGTCCAGCGGGTGGTGCACGAGGACGGGAGCGCGGGTGGTCGGCCGCAGCACGCCGGGCGCGGACACGTGCTCGCCCAGCAGCGAGTTCACGAGCGTCGACTTCCCCGCGCCGGTGGACCCGCCGACGACGACGAGCAGCGGCGCGGCGTGCGAGCGCAGGCGCGGCAGCAGGTAGTCGTCGAGCTGGTGCACCGCCAGGTCGAGGTCCTCGCGCGCCGCCGCCGAGCCCGGCAGGTCGAGCGGCAGCCGCGCGGCCGCGAGCCGGCCGCGCAGGATCTCCAGGGACTCGACGAGCCCCGCCGTCGCCGCGGCGCCCGCGGCGACGGCCCCGCCGGTCGCCGCGCCGCCCGGCCCCGCGCCGCCCCCTGCGGCCACGTCCGTGCGGACGTCGTCTCCGGGGTCACCGCTGGCCGTCATCCCGCCAGTCTGCCGGAACGCCGCTGGTCAGGCCCGGTGTGACACGGTCGGACCCCACCCTCTCCGCACGCGAGGTCGACCCGCCCGGCATCAGATCGGCCCTCCGAGGGTCGATCTGGGACGCTCGGGTCGATCTCGCGGTCGTGGCTCACTCCCCCAGGCGGCGCCGGAGCCACGCGACCCCCACCTCGGCCTGCGCGCGCTGGAACGCCCGCACGTGCGGGATCCCCGGCGGCGCGGGGTCGAGCGAGGACGCGAGGAAGTACCCCGTGAGCGCCGCGAGGTAGCAGGTCACGGCGTCGGGCTCGACGTCGCGCGGCAGCGGGTGCCGCCGGAGCACCTCTTCCGGCGGCGGGCCGCCCTCGACCTGCACGGCCGGGAGCATGCCGACCGCGTCGCAGAACGCGGCGCCGCGCGCGGCGTACGGCCAGTCGACGGCGACGGCGACGTGCCCGTCCGTGGCGCGCTCGCCGTGGACCGCGGCCCCCAGCACCGCGCCGTCCACGAGCAGGGCGTTGTCTCCCCGGAGGTCGCCGTGGACGAGATGGTCGCCCGCGGTGGCCTCGGGCCACGGCTCGGCGAGCGTGGCGAGCCGGTCGAGCCGGGCCGCAACCCACGGGTCGTACGTGCTCAGACCCGGCGGACGGCGGTCCGCGAGGTCCTCCCACTCGCGCCACCGGACGGTCTCCGCGAAGCGCGGGAGCGGCGCGTCCCCGGGGACCTCGACCTCCGCGACGCGGCGTGCGAGGCCGGCCACCGCGGCGAGCTCGTCGTCCCGCCACGGCGTGGCCACGGACCGGCCGGGAACGGCGTCGAACGCCAGCGCGACCCACTCGCCGACGCCGTCGAGGTCGTCGTCGAGGACCCACCGGAGCGCGGGTGCCGGCGTCCCCGCCGGCAGCGCCGCGGCGACGCGCGCCTCGAGCCGGTACAGGTCGCGGGTGAACGCGTGCTCGGGCCCGACCGCCTTGACGAACACGTCCCCGCCGCTCGTCCGCAGCGTGGACGCGAGCCCTTGCGAGTAGCCGCCGTCGTGGCTCGTCCACCCCGAGACGACGGCGCCCAGCCGGGCCTCGACGGCGGCGCGCACCGCCCGCGGGAGGTCGGGCCAGACGGGGCGTACGCGCGAGGGAGCGAGGTCGAGGGTCATGCCGCGCGATCCTGCCGAGGTGCCGACGGCGGCGTCAACGGGTTTCCGCGCCCGCAGCGGCGCGGGAGCAAGCGGGCGCGGAACCCGCGAACTCCCGGACACCCGGACACCCGGACACCCGGACACCCGGACACAGACGCACACACGCACAGACGCCGGACGGGAACGAGTCCCGCCCGGCGTCGTGGTCGCTCGACTCGCGGCGTCAGTCGCGCGTGAGCTTGCGGTACGTCACGCGGTGCGGGCGCGCAGCGTCGGCACCGAGGCGCTCGACCTTGTTCTCCTCGTAGGACGCGAAGTTGCCCTCGAACCAGTACCAGTTCGCCGGGTCCTCCTCCGTGCCCTCGTACGCGAGGATGTGCGTCGCGACCCGGTCGAGGAACCACCGGTCGTGGGACACCACGACGGCGCAGCCCGGGAACTCGAGCAGCGCGTTCTCGAGCGATCCCAGGGTCTCGACGTCGAGGTCGTTCGTCGGCTCGTCGAGCAGCAGGAGGTTGCCGCCCTGCTTGAGCGTGAGCGCGAGGTTGAGACGGTTGCGCTCACCGCCCGACAGCACGCCCGCGGGCTTCTGCTGGTCCGGGCCCTTGAAACCGAACGACGCGACGTAGGCGCGCGACGGGATCTCGACGTTGCCGACCTTGATGAAGTCGAGACCGTCGGACACGACCTCCCACAGCGTCTTCTTCGGGTCGATGCCGCCGCGCGACTGGTCGACGTAGGAGATCGACACGGTCTCGCCGACCTTGAGGTCGCCGCCGTCCAGCGGCTCGAGCCCGACGATCGTCTTGAACAGCGTCGTCTTGCCGACGCCGTTCGGGCCGATGACCCCGACGATGCCGTTGCGCGGCAGCGTGAAGCTCAGGCCGTCGATGAGCTGGCGCCCGTCGAAGCCCTTCTGGAGGTTCGACGCCTCGAGGACCACGTTGCCCAGGCGCGGGCCCGGCGGGATCTGGATCTCCTCGAAGTCGAGCTTCCTCGTGCGCTCGGCCTCGGCCGCCATCTCCTCGTACCGGGCGAGGCGGGCCTTCGACTTGGTCTGGCGGCCCTTCGCGTTGGACCGGACCCACTCCAGCTCCTCCTTGAGGCGCTTGGCGAGCTTGGCGTCCTTCTTGCCCTGGACCTGGAGGCGTTCGCCCTTCTTCTCGAGGTAGGTCGAGTAGTTGCCCTCGTAGGGGTACAGGCGGCCGCGGTCGACCTCGCAGATCCACTCCGCGACGTGGTCGAGGAAGTACCGGTCGTGGGTGACGGCGAGGATCGCGCCGGGGTACGTCGCGAGGTGCTGCTCGAGCCACAGCACGGACTCGGCGTCCAGGTGGTTCGTGGGCTCGTCGAGCAGCAGCAGGTCCGGCTTCTCGAGCAGGAGCTTGCACAGCGCGACGCGGCGACGCTCACCACCGGAGAGCACCGACACGTCGGCGTCCGGCGGCGGGCAGCGCAGCGCGTCCATCGCCTGCTCGAGCTGCGAGTCGAGGTCCCACGCGTCCGCGGCGTCGATGGCCTCCTGCAGCGTGCCCATCTCGGCGAGGAGCGCGTCGAAGTCCGCGTCGGGCTCCGCCATGAGCGCGGAGATCTCGTCGAAGCGCTGCTTCTTGGCGAGGATGTCCGCGACGGCCTCCTGCACGTTGCCGAGGACCGTCTTCTCCTCGTTGAGCGGCGGCTCCTGGAGCAGGATGCCGACGCTGTAGCCCGGGGAGAGGCGCGCCTCGCCGTTCGACGGCGTGTCCAGGCCGGCCATGATCTTGAGGATCGTGGACTTCCCGGCGCCGTTGGGGCCCACGACGCCGATCTTGGCGCCGGGCAGGAAGTTCAGGGAGACGTCGTCGAGGATGACCTTGTCTCCGTGCGCCTTGCGCGCCTTGTACATGGAGTAGATGAACTCAGCCACAGCCTGTCGTTCCACCGTTTCGGTCGGGAGAGGTACGGGATTCGTCGACCACTCAGCCTACGCGGTCGTGCCACCGGGGCGCGCCCGACGGCGCCGCGACCCCCGCGGGCCGCGGCACCGCCCGCAGGCGTCGCTCAGACGGACGCCAGCGCGCCGGTCTCGGCGTCGGCCACCGGCTCGGCGTCGACGTCGGCGGGTGCGTCGGCGTCGGACGGCTCGCCGGGCTCGCCCGCGAGCTCCGCGCCGGCGTCCGCGAGGGTCCACGGGTCGTCGAGCGGCGCGCCCTCGAACGCGGCGCCGTCGTGCGGCGCGGCGCCCGGTCGGCCGGACGACCGGTCCGGCCCGTCCGGGCCACCCGCGGTGCCGACCGCCACGGCACCGGCCGCATCGCCCCGGCGCGCGCCGTCGTCCTCGCGCCGGTGGACCGTGCGGGCGAACCGGGCCTCGCCGAGCGTCAGGTCGGGGCCGAGCGCGGTGGCCTCCACGACGAGGCTGGTGCGCGGGCCGTCCGGGCCGTCCCACTCGTCGAGCGAGAGCCGCCCCGTGACGACCACGGGGTCGCCCTTGTGCAGGGACAGCGCGACGTTGCGCGCGACGTGCTTCCACGCCTTGACGGTGAACCACAGCGTGCGGCCGTCGACCCACTCGCCGCGCTCGCGGTCGAGGTAGCGGCGCGTCTGGGCGATGCGGAAGCTCGTGAAGTCGTTGCCGGACTGCGAGCGGAACAGCGTGGGCGTGGTCGCGACGAAGCCGGACAGCGTGACCGTGACGTCACCGGGCATGGTTCCTCCTGAGGTCGGCGGCCGGGCTGGTCCCGACCACCGCCTCAGGGTGCGGTGGGAGCGGCGGTGCCGTCCGTCGTCGTGCCGTCGCCTGTGGACGGGCCCGCGACCTCCGGGCCTGTGGGTAGCCGTAGCGCCCCGGTGAGCGGCGCCGCGGGCGCCTTGTCCCGGGCGGACTGCGCCAGCTCGCGGACCTGACGGTGGGTGTCGAGGAGCGCCTGGGTCGGCTTGCCCATGGCGTCCTGCACGACCCGCTCGATCGCTCCCCGGCCGGACGCGAGCACCTGCTGCTCGCGCCGTCGCGCGAGCGTGCGGCGCACCTGGAGCGCGACGAGGAACGCGACCACGGCGCCGAGCACGGCGACCGCCGCGACGACCGCGCACACGGTGACGAGCGTCCGCCCGAGGTCGAGCACGCGCAGCGAGCCGAGCACGGCGAGGACGCCCGCGACGACCCCGAGGCCGAGCGCCGTCCAGGCCGCGCGCCGCGTCGGGCGCGACGACGAGGGCCCGCGCGTGTCGAGAGGGATCTTCGCGAGCGCCGACCGCGTCGCCTCCGCGACCTTCCCCGACGGCGCGACGGCGGCGTCGAGCGCCCTCTGCCACCCCGGTCGCAGGGACCGCCCGGCGCGCGCGAGCCAGCGCGAGCGCGAGAGCGCGACGGCGTCGGGCTGCGGCGGCGAGAACTCGGGTCGGCCGTAGCCGTTGCGCACCGCCGCGCCGACCTGCCCGGCGACGGCGGCGAGGCCCGTCGCGTCGGCGAGCGCGTCGACCTCCTCCTCGACGGCCGTGCTCATGGTCCACGGCACGTCGCCCGGGAGCTGCTCCAGCAGGAGCACGCCCGCCCGGTCGAGCTCGCCGGCGACGCGGCTCGCGGCGACGCTGCGCCGCGCGACCGCCTGCTCCAGCAGCGAGCGCAGCTCGTCCAGGCCCTCGCCCGTGCGGGCGGAGACGGTCGTGACGTAGACGCCGTCGAGCCCGTCCTCCTCGAGCAGTCGCCCCATGTCCTCGACGAGCGAAGCACGGCGCGCCTCGGGGACGGTGTCGATCTGGTTGAGCGCGACGACCATCGACCCCTCGAGCCCCGCCGACTTCTGCAGGTAGCCCGAGTGCAGCGCGTCGTCCGCGTACTTCTGCGGGTCCACGACCCACACGAGCAGGTCGACGAGCGGGAGCACCCGGTCGACGACGTCGCGGTGCGCGGGCTCGATCGAGTCGTGGTCCGGGAGGTCGAGCAGGACGAGTCCGCCGAGCGCCGCCTCGTCCTCGGCGTCGAGCTCGCCGTCGCGCGTGATGCGGCGCTCCGGGTCCACCTCGAGCCAGTCGAGCAGGGCCGTCGCCGCGCCGCTCCACGAGCACGCGGTGACGCGCGCCGTCGTCGGGCGCTTCACGCCGACGTCCGCGAAGTCGAGCCGCGACACGCGGTTGAACAGGCTCGACTTGCCCGACCCGGTGCCGCCCGCGAGCGCGACGACCGTGTGGTCGACGCCGAGCGCGAGGCGCTCGCGCACGCCCCCGATCGCGTCGCGCACCTGGGCCGCGACCGCGGGGTCGAGGCGGTCCCCCGCGAGGTCCACCGCGCGCGCGAGGTCGTCGACCCGGGCACGCAGCTGGGCGTCGTGGGACGTCACATGAGCCTCCTCAGCTCGGCGAGTCGTAGGCGCAGCCCGACGGCGGCGTCCGCGGCGAGCGCGGGGTCGGCGAGCGCGGTGAGGACGGGCTCGGCCTCGCGCTCGACCATGGTCGCGGCCCGGTCGGCGAGGTCCTCGCGCAGCGCCGCGAGCGCGTCGTCGCCCGTGTCGGCGAGCACGGTCCGCACGAGTCGGGCCGCGTCGTCGCTCCCGGCGGCGCCCGCGAGCAGCAGGGCGGCGAGACCGGTCTCGCCGAACGCCTTGACCGCCGCCCGGGCGGGCTCGCCAGCCGTCGGGGCGGCGAGCTCGGAGACGACCTGCTCGGCCCGCCGGGACCACTGGAGCACCTGGGTCGTGGCCGAGGCCTCGCGCCGCGCGGCGGCGTCCTCCTCGGTCGGCAGGACGTCGGAGGCTCCTGGCAGCGGCCGGTCCCCGTCGAGCGCGGCGCGCAGCGCCTCGTGGGCCAGGACGCCGTTCGCGGCGAGCGTGCGGTGCGCGGCGTCGCGCGTCTCGTCGAGCAGCGGGGCGAGCACGAGGTCGCGCGCGCGCCCGCGGCGCTTGGACGACCGGACCACGCCGCCGCGCACCTTGACGCGGTCCACGCGCTCCGCGCCCGTCACCTGGGCCCACCGCGCCTCGAGCGACCCGTGCGCGACGGCGCCGTCCAGCGCGGCCCGGCGTGCGGCGTCCCGCACGGGCGGGACCGCCTTCTCCGCCGCCGAGCGCAGGTCCGCCGCGGCCTCCACCTGCTGCTCCACCGCGTCCGAGACGCCCGTGACCCACGCGGGCAGCGCGCCGAGCGCCCCCTTGAGCGTGCGCACGATCACCGCGCGCGACCGGTCCGGTCCCGCGAGCATCGTGAGCCAGCGCGCGACCGGCGCCACGACGGAGCGGTCGAGCAGTCCCTCGTGCGGGCCGACGTCGGGCACGACGAAGAGCGGGGTCCCGTCCATGCCGTGGTCGCGCAGGCGCTGCAGCAGGTCGCCGCGGATCGTCGTGAGGGTCTCGCGCGGGACGCGGTTGAGCACCATCGCGACGCTCGCGCCACGCTCCTTCGCGCGCGACAGCGCCTGCCACGGCAGCGCGTCGCCGTAGCGCGAGGCGGTCGTGACGAACAGCCACAGGTCCGCCGCCTCGAGCAGCAGGCTCGCCGTGTCGCGGTTCTCGGACAGGAGCGAGTCGAGGTCCGGGGCGTCGAGCAGGCCCGTGCCGCGCGGGACGCCGTCGTGGTCGACGACGCGCGCGACGCGCGTCACCGGGCCCTCGACGATCACGTCCGCGTCGAGCGGGTTGAACGCGAGGACCGGCTCGCGCGTCGTGGGCCGCAGCACGCCCGCCTGCGACACCTCCTCGCCGAGCAGCGAGTTGTACAGCGTCGACTTGCCCGCGCCCGTCGACCCCGCGATGACGACGATCGCCGGGGAGGACAGCTCGCGCAGCCGCGGCAGCAGGTGCTCGTCGAGCTGCGTGAGGAGGCGGCGCCGTGACGCGTCCGACTCCGCCGCGCCCTCGATCGCGAGCGGGAGGCGCACGTCCGCCACGTCGCGGCGCAGGTCGCGCGCGACGTCGTAGACCGTGACACCGAGCTCCTCGGTCGCCTGCGCGGGCCTCCACGAGCCCGGCGACCGGCCGGGCGCGGCGGGGCTCGCGTCGCTCGTGGCGGCGTCTGGGGTTCTCACTGGTTCATAGTGACGGCTGCCGGGGGCCCCGCCAAACGCACGCGCCGCACGACGCGCGACCACCCCACCTGCACGTCCGTCATCACGGCCCCACCTCCCGAGCACGCCCCGCGCCCACTACGATGGGCGCGCGCCTCGATAGCTCAATGGATAGAGCAACGGCCTTCTAATCCGTAGGTTGCAGGTTCGAGTCCTGCTCGGGGCACCACCGAAGCGGCCCGTGACCAGCGCGAACGCTGGCACGTGTCGTCTACTCGTATCGTCCATTTCGCCCCGAACCCACGCTTAGCCCACGGAAACGGCTCAGCGACGAGGCTAGTGTCCCGGCATCCGTGCCGAGTCTGTGAAGATCGCGGCGTGGCGCTGACAGCGTTGGTGGGTGCGTGGTGTAATCGGGTTACGCGAGAGGGGTTCGACCCCGAGCGTCCCGCCTTCGGCCTCCGTCACGAGACGGGGGCCGTCGTGCTTCTAGCCTCGGGTCGGTCTCGGAACATCGAGGGGCTTCAAAGGGGGCGGCACGTAGGGGGCCCACAGTCGGTCGCGAACCACGAGCGACGACACGCGCTCCCACAGCTCGAGATTCGCACGGTGCACTTTCGGCCGGTGTGCATCCCTCTCGCTCGCGATGCGCTGCTTGAGGTAGGTCACGAGGTCGATCGCCTGAATCTGACGGTACTTTTCGGAATCGACGAACTCGATCTTGAGGATGCGGTCCAGGTTGGTCGATCGGTAGCCCCACGTCCCGGTCCGCTTGAACTGCTGGAGCGAGCGAACCACTGATGCGGCGAAGCGGCAGTCGTCCGCGAAGACGTACGCCGCCTGATTCGCGACCTTCGCCCTCTCCTGAATCCGTTCCAGGGTGTACATGAGCGCAGCCTCGTGCTCGTTGTACCCCCGGCTCTTGTAGGCCGCTTCGAAGCTTCGCCTCTCGATGCCCTCGAAGATGAACATCGACGCACGGAATGCGATCGCGTCCAGTGCCCACCCGTAGACCGCGATCCTCTGCCGAGGAGCGAGCGCCCGCCACTCCTCCTTGCCCTGGAACATGTTGACACCGTGCAGTTCGGTCTCCGCCGGCACCCCGAACTCGCGCTCAGCCCGAGCCATCACCGCGTCGAGGTCTGCCGCGAGTAGACGCCGCTGAGCGGCGGGCATCACCATGGCACCAATTCGGTAGACGTCGCGATCTGCCGACTCATCAATCAGCGCAATCCAGCGCTTCTCAGCGTTCAAACCGTGCTGCCCAATCGACGCTCCTACGTGGACCCGCGTGGTACTCGAACGAGCGTACTAGTTGGGGTGCGACCCCACGCCTCCCCTACGGCGTGTCTGAAACCAGACGCTCCAGAACCGTACGGACGTCCGGGCCAGCATGGGTCCTCTGGACGTAGTGACGCGCGGTGACGTCGGTGCCTGCGTGGCCGAGCTGCCCGGCGGCCGCGGCGAGGTCGGCGTTCGCGTCGATGAGCGTCGCGACGGTCTTGCGGAACGTGTGCGGGGTCACCCACCCGAACCCTGCCTGGTCGCGGACCTTCCGCCACGTCTTGCGGACGTTGTTCGGGTCTCGGAGCGCTCCGCTGCGGGAGGGGAACACGAGGTCGTGCACGTTCCCCGCGGGCTGGGTGACGCGGCGGCGCAGGAGCGTGTCAGTGGCGAAGCGCGGGAGGAGCAGGCGGCGGCGCGACGTCGAAGTCTTCGGGTGCGCCTGTCGCTCGAGGTGCCAGTGCCCGGCGTCGTCCTTCACGTTGATGATCGTGCCCGTGATGGTCACGGCCGCGTGGTCGGGGTCGAGCTCGACGTCGGCCCACCGGATCGCGAGGAGCTCGCCGATGCGCGCGCCGGTCGCGAGGAGGACGTCGACGATGTCGAGGAGGTCGTCGGCGCGGCGCGGGCCGCGCACGGGCTCGACGTAGCCGCTCGTCGGCTTGATCGGGCGACCCTCCTGCCAGGCGAGGGCGGCGGCGCGCAGCGTCGCGACTTCCTCGAGCGTGAGCGCGCGCGACTCAGGGCGGGTCACGGTGATGTCGGCGACGTCGCGGACCGGGTTCGCGGTGGCCGCGCCGTGGCGTACGGCAAGGCCGAGCGCGCCGGACAGCACGGTTCGGCAGAGCTTCGCGGTGGGAGCGCCGACGCGGGTCGTGACGCCCTTGAGGAACGCGTCGAGCCGGGACACGGTCGCTTCTCGCACGAGGAGCCCGCCGACGCCCGGAAGGACGTGGTCGTCGAGCACCTCGCGGTAGCGGCGCACGGTGCCCGCGGCGAGGTCGCGTGCGCGCACCTCGGCGTGCCAGACCTCCGCGACGACGCGGAGCCGCGTGTCGGCGGTGATGTCGTCGCCGGCGGGCGCGGAGCGTTCGGTGAGGTACGTCGTGAGCGCCGAGCGGGCGGCGTTCTTCGTGCGGCCGGTGCGCTCGACGAGGCGCGTGACGCCGTCGTAGTCGCGGAACCGCGTCCGTGCCCGGTAGCCGCCTCGCGGGAGCGCGGTCACGAAGACGGTCCCCCACGTGCCGACGGGGAGGGGCGGCCTACCCATCCTTGGTCTCTCGCGCCCAGACGACGTCGACGAGGTCGGCGATGATCTGGCGCGACTGCGGGGTGATCTGCTGCAGGCGGTCCGCGATCACGCTGATGTCGGAGTCGGGGAACGTGTCGCTCTCCGCGATGCCCGACGAGACGAGCGCAGCGCGCTTCACGACCTCGGGCGGCAGCCGTAGGCCCTTGGCAAGCTTGTTCAGGGTCTCGTCGCGCGGGAGCTTCGCGCCGGTGCCGATCGCGAGCTGCCCGACGCGGGCTTTCGAGAGGCCGGCGGCGCGGGCGATGTCCGCGTAGGAGTCCCCCGTCGCGTCTTGGTGTCGGCGGATGAGCTCGGCGAGGCTCAACCGCGTGGGCATGCTCGGGTTCGCTCCATCTGTCATGCGCGGGAGTCTACAAGTTGTAGACGATCGCGTCTAGCAGTGGACGACGCGCTGACCAGTAGGGATAGACGATCACCCGACCCGGTGCTACCTTCGTAGCGTCTACTAGAAATAGACGCTCGACTACGAGGGGTGACCGTGACCACGAAGACCAGCAAGCTGACGGTGATCGCGAAGCGCGGTCCGCTCGCGGCGGCGATCAAGAAGAGCGGCCTGTCCTACCGCGAGTTGCAAGAGAAGACCGGGCAGTCGCGATCCGCGATCAACAACCTCGTGCGCGACGGCCAGCGATACGCGATGGACGAGGAGCGCGCGAAGGCCCTCGCCAGCGTCCTCGGCGAGCCCGTCGAGCGGCTGTTCGCTCACAAGAACGGCGACCCGCTC
This sequence comes from Cellulosimicrobium sp. CpK407, assembly GCF_051844275.1. Taxonomy (NCBI): domain Bacteria; kingdom Bacillati; phylum Actinomycetota; class Actinomycetes; order Micrococcales; family Promicromonosporaceae; genus Cellulosimicrobium; species Cellulosimicrobium sp. CpK407. The sequence goes on along the minus strand of NZ_JBGNYC010000022.1, from coordinate 21,644 downwards.
GGCGGCGTCCAGTGAGCTACGAGTCCTTCCTCGCGAACGAGATCGAGCGGCACGACGAGCGGCGGTGCCTGCGCTGCGACGACGAGCCCGTCGAGCACGACGGCGACCTGTGCCGCGAGTGCGTCGCCGCCGTCGAGAGCGAGTACGAGGAGGCCGCCGGTGACGACGACGCTGCCTGATGGACTCCGCGGGCGGCTCATCCTCCCCGCCGCCGAGTACCGCCGCTCGCGCCTCCCGTGGCTGCGTGCGCGCCGCACCGGGCTCGGTGCGTCCGACACGTCGGCCGTCCTCGGCCTCAACCCGTGGGCTACGCCGTACTCGGTGTGGGCCGACAAGGTCACCGCCGCACGTCCCGTCGACCGTGTCGTGTCCGAGGCCGCGGAGTGGGGCTCCGAGCTCGAGGCCGTCGTCGCGCGCAAGGTCGCGACCCGGCACCCCGACCTCGGGAAGATCGCGCCGACACCGGGCCTCCTCGCGCACGAGGAGCACCCGTGGATGCTCGCGACGCTCGACCGCCTCCTCGTCCCGCGTGGCCAGCGCGACGCCGCGCCGACGTGTCCGCTCGAGGTGAAGACGGTCAGCGAGCACATGTACCGCCACCACTGGCTCGACGGCGTCCCTCCGACGCACATCCTCGTCCAGGTGCAGCAGCAGCTCGCCGTCACGGGCTACGACCACGCGTTCGTCGCGGTGCTCGTCGGCGGCCAGTACATGCCCGAGCCGTTCCGCGTCGAGCGGGACGACGCGGTCATCGCGCGGATGACGGAGTACGCGGGCGAGTGGTGGTCGCAGTTCGTGGACGGGCGCACCCCTCCCCCGCTGACCTACGCCGACCGCGCCGACCTCGCCGTCGTGCACCCGGGCGACCTCGACCTCGACCCGCTCGTCGCGGACGACGCGATCCTCGCCGCCTTCGCCGACTACGTCGACGCACGCCGCCGTCGCGACGAGGCGATCGAGGACATGGACCACAGCGGCTTCCTCGTGAAGCGCGCGCTCGGCGACCACACCGCTCTCGCCGACGAGTTCGGCACGATCCTCGCCACCTGGCGACCCACCAAGACGGGACGTTCGTTCCGCGTGAAGGGATGACCATGACCACCGACTCCCCGACCTCCCGCACGTCGCTCCTCGCCGTCGTCGCGGCCCGCACGGGCAAGACCCCGGCCGCCCCGCGCGAGCGCCGCACCCGACCGCTCACCGGCACCGCGCAGCACCCGCTCGTGCTCCTCGCGGGCGGGCCGAAGGTCGGCAAGTCCTACGCCCTCGCCGCGGCGTCCGCCGACCGTCGCGTCGCCCGGCTCGCCGTCGTCGAGGTCGGCGGCGACCAGGGCGCGATGGACGCCTACGGCGCGATCCCCGGCGCGCGCGCCGAGCTCGTCGAGCACGACGGCACGTGGGCCGACATCACCGCCGCGATCCAGGCCGAGTGCGCCGCCGACCCGACGCCCGGCGGGCTGAACGTCCTCGCGATCGACGGCGCGACCAGCCTCTGGGCCGTGCTGTCCCGCGAGGCGCAGCGCGGCGGGCGCGACCTCGGGCCCGGCGGATGGGCCGCCGTCAACTCGACGTGGGCCGACTTCCTCACCGTGCTGCGCACGTTCCCCGGCCCGGTCGTCCTCACAGCCCGTGTCGACGGCGAGACGATCGTCGACGACGCCCTCGGCCGCATCCGCACGCAGCGCGACCTCGCATTCGAGACCGACGTCGTCGTGCAGGCCACCGGGCACCGCCGGTTCACGCTCGCCGGCGCGCGCTCCCTCGCGCTCTCCGACGTCGCCGAGTCCGGCCCTGTCGAGCTCGGCGACCTCGTGCTCGCCGACCTCTTCGAGCTGCTCGGCGCGGACGAGGCCGGTGCCCGGTGAAGCGGCCCCGGTTCAAGGTCCGGTGGTCGCGCCGCGCGGGCCTCTGGTACGTGTTCGACCGCCTCACCGGAACGGTCCTGGCCGCGCCGACGCACGACGAAGCGATGGAACGGTGCCGCATGCTCGCCGCGAGCATGGCACTCACGCCCCCCGCCTGGCTCGCCAACGCGGCCACGGAGCCGACGGCGTGAAGAGGTCGAAGCCGCTGACCCGGCGCACGCCGCTCGCGCGGTCCGCGACGCCCCCGAAGCCCCGCGCGCGGACCAAGCGGTACGTGCCGCACGTCATCCCCGCGCGGCTGCGCATGGACGTGTACGCCCGCGCGGGCGGGCGCTGCGACCTGTGCCGCATCCCGCTCGCGGGCAACGCGTTCGACGCCCACCACCGCAAGCTGCGATCGCGCGGCGGCGAGGACTCGCTCGAGAACCTCGTCGCGCTGCACCGGCACTGCCACGACTGGGTGCACCACCACCCGGCGGACGCGACCCGGCTCGGCTTCATGGTCGCCTCGCACGCCGACCCCGCCACCACTCCCCTGCACCTGCACGGCCGCACCTGGGTCCTGCCCGACGGCCGCGCGTTCGTCCCGACGACACGAAGGAGCACGACATGAGCACCGCCCTCGCCCGCCGCACCGACCCGGAGACGTCGCACCTCGCGGCGAAGCGCGCGAAGAAGCACGCGCCGACCGTCCGGGCGTGCGTCCTGACGGTACTGACCGAGAACGGGCCCCTAACGCACGACGACCTCATCCGGGCGTTCACGCGCCGCGGTGTCGACGAGCTCGACTGGCCGCACGCGACGGCGTCGTCGATCCGGACTCGCTGCCACGAGCTCGTGGACGACGGCCTGGTCGAGGTCGTGCCCGACGAGGTCGGGCGGTCGGCCAACGGCGGCAAGGCGCGTCTCTGGCGCGCCGTCGACGTCCACTAGTAATAGACGAAGGAGCGAACTTCGATGTCCAACCTCACCATGACCGACCTGTTCTGCGGCGCTGGCGGCTCGTCCACGGGCGCGGTGTCCGTCCCCGGCGTGTCCGTCCGGCTCGCCGCGAACCACTGGGATCGTGCGATCGAGACGCACAACACGAACCACCCCGACGTCGACCACCTGCAGGCCGACATCTCGAACACCGACCCCCGGTACGTCCCGACGACCGACATCCTCTGGGCCTCCCCGGAGTGCACGAACCACTCCCGCGCGAAGGGCCGCAAGGCCCACCGTCAGCCCGACCTCTTCGGGGACGTCCTCCCGGACGAGGCCGCCGAGCGGTCCCGCGCCACCATGTGGGACGTCGTCCGCTTCGCCGAGACCCACCACTACCGCGCGGTCCTCGTCGAGAACGTCGTCGAGGTCGTCGACTGGTCGGCCGAGTGGGGCGTCAAGGGCGGCCTCTTCCAGTCCTGGCTCGGCGCGATGCACGCCATGGGCTACCGGCACCACATCGTGTCGATGAACAGCATGCACGCGCAGGGCTACGGGCTGCCCGCCCCGCAGTCCCGCGACCGGGTCTACATCGCGTTCTGGCGGCAGGGCGAGCGCGCGCCCGACTTCGAGCGCATGCAGCGCCCCCGCGCGTATTGCCCGCGCTGCGACGAGGTCGTCGACGCCATGCAGTGGTGGAAGAAGGTCGACGGGCAGGCCCGCCCGGGCCGGTACCGCTCGCAGTACCTCTACCGGTGCCCGAACGTCACGTGCCGCAACGAGGTCGTCGAACCCGCGTGGCTCCCGGCCAGCTCGATCATCGACTGGTCGAACCCGGGAACCCGGATCGGCGACCGCGACAAGCCGCTCGCCGACAAGACGATGCGCCGCATCCAGGTCGGGATCGAGCGGTACTGGTCCCCGATCCTCGCCGAGAACGGCGGCAACCCCTACGACGCCGCCGACCCGAAGCACCCCGGGTTCGGCAACCCGGGTTCGTACTACCGGGCGTGGCCGATCACTGACCCGACGCAGACGATGCACACCCGCGAGTCGAAGGGCCTCGCGTACCACCCGCTCATGGTCCCGGTCGAGGGCCGCGAGGGGAAGGAAGCGCGCATCGCCGCCGAGGCCGCGCGCACCATGACCACGAGGAACGAGACCGGGCTCGCGCTCCCGCCGTTCCTCCTCGACCGGCGCTTCGAGTACCGGGCCCGGGACCTCGACGACCCGATGCCGACGCTCACCGCGAACGACACGAGCAAGGCGCTCGTGCACCCGCCGTTCATCGCCGAGCTCCGCGGTGGCGGATCGACCGCGCGGCTCGCCGACGACCCACTGGCGACCGTCACGGCATCCGGCAACCACCACGCGCTGATCCTTCGGAACAACGGCGGCGGCGCGGAGATGACCACGCCCGCGTCCGAGCCCGTGCGGACCGTCACCACCGCCGGGCACCAGTCGCTCCTCACTGGCGGCACCGTCAACATCGACGACGTCCGCTTCCGGATGCTCGAGCCCGACGAGATCAAGCAGGCCATGGCGTTCCCCGCCGACTACGTCGTGGTCGGCAACCGGCGCGAGCAGGTGAAGCTCTCCGGCAATGCCGTCACCCCGCCCGCCGCGCGCGACCTCGTCGCGACCGTCGCCGCCGCGATCACCGGAGAGGACGTGGCGGCGTGAGCGCCGAGGAGGGCACCACCGTCCCCCTGTGGTGCGCCGTGTGTCAGCGCTTCGTCGACCACCACGCCGCGACGGTCTCGGTCACACGCGGGGGTCGCGTGCTGCACGTGACACCGGAGGTCCTCGCGAGGCATCGCGCGACGCACGAGGGCGGTGACGCGGGGTGAGCGTGATCTTCGAGGCCGCGCTCGACCAGTACCGCGCGTGCCGAGAGGCGTTCGAGGACTACCGCGAGGGCCAGTACCGGCGCGCGCTCGACGAGCTCGGCGGCGTGCTGCTCAACCGCGACGGGCAGCGCGAGCGCGTCGACACGTACTCGCTGTTCATCGGGTCGCACCAGCGCGCCGACCGGTGGGCGTCGGAGGAGCTGCGCGGCTGGTGGGCCCGGCACGGACGCATGACGTACGCGGAGTTCGAGCGGCAGTACGTCGAGCAGATGTGGGGCGAGGCAGCGTGAGCGGCGAGGTCATGCGCGCGATGCCCTACTCGCCCGACTGCGGCCAGGGGAAGCACAAGGCGTGCACGGGCGACGCGTGGGACTTCGACGTCGACGAGCCCGCGCCGTGTGCGTGCGGCTGCCACGCCGCCGCGTCGGGGCCGCCGACGCTGCGCTTCGTCGTGCCGCCCGCGCTGTGGCTGACGTCGAACCGGCCCATCACGAACCACGCGTACAAGGCGCGCCTCGTGCGGGCCCTGCACGGGCTCGCGAAGGACGCGGCCGAGGAGCAGTCCCTCACGCCCGTCACGGGCCGTGTGCACGCCGTCTGGCGCATCGCCTACCCGAAGGGCACCGGATGGAAGCACGGCGACGCCGCGAACGGGCACCCGACCTGCAAGGCGCTCCTCGACGGCCTCGTCACCGCGGGCGTGCTCGCCGGTGACGGGCCCCGGCACGTGCGCCCCGAGACCTACGACCGATCCGAGAACCACACGGAGCGCGGCGACCACGTCGTCGTGCTCGAGCTCCACCCGGAAGGAGGCGGTGCACCGTGAGCGTGGAGTCCATGGCGCTCGCCCTGCATCACTCGCGGGCGAAGGGCACGACGAAGCTCGTGCTCCTCGGCATCGCGAACCACGACGGCGACGGCGGGGCGTGGCCCGCGCTGTCGACCCTCGCGCGGTACGCAGGCGGGGTCGACGAGCGCACCGTGCGGCGGTCGCTGCGCGAGCTCGAGGCGCTCGGCGAGATTCGTGTGCACGTGAACGGGGGCGGTGACCGGAGCACCCCGGGCGACCGCCGCCCGAACCTGTACGAGGTGCTCGTCGCGTGCCCGTCGAACTGCGACCGGACGGCGCGTCACCGCCTCGTCGACGGGGGGACGCCAGTGTCCGCCCGTCCCGCGAACGGGGGGACACGCACGTCCTCCCGTGGCGTCGACGGGGGGACGCCAGTGTCCGAACGGGGGGACGTGCGTGTCCGGGACGGGGGGACGTGGGTGTCCGGGGAACCATCCTTTGAACCATCCACTAACCGTCCGAGGGGGGAGGCTCCCGAGGAAGCGTCACCAGCGCGCGACGACGACCGCGACACCCCCTCCCCCTTCGAGGACCTCGGAGGGAACATCGCACCCGGGCCCGTGCCGCTGACGCGGCCGGACCGGTGCCCCCGCCACCAGCTCGACGACGACGCTCCCCCGTGCTGGGGCTGCAAGGCCGCCAGAGAGCGCGCCGAGCAGGCAGCCAAGGACGCAGCGCACGCCGAGGCCGAGCGGCAGCGCCAGGAGCGACACACGGCCGCCGTGCAGGCCCGGGCCGCGATCCGGTTCTGCCCCCTGTGCGACGAGCGCGGGTACATCTCCGTGCCGGGCAAGGGCGCGCGGGTCTGCGACCACGACCTCAGCCCCGAGCAGGAGGAGCGGGCTCGGCTCGGGCGTGAGCTCGTCGAGCGTGCACGCCGGGCCGCTGCCGAGGGGAACACGACGACGGAGGGGGACGAGTGAGCACGAGGCTGTACGAGGAGCAGCGGGCCCGCGAGCTCGCGCTGTACGTGACCAAGGCGGCGCGGGTCGTGCGCGAGGTCGGGGAGCGGTGGATCGAGTTGCACGGCCTCGTGCCAGCGGGCTCGGGCGGGTCGGCAGACGGGCCGTCGGGCCCGGCGCACGCTGGGCCGCGGGTCCCGGTCCGGGTGGACGTGATCGACCTCATGCGCGAGGTCGAGGCGTTCGTCGAGCGGTTCGTCCCGACGGTGCGCGGCACGCTGCGCATGGGCCTCGGCAGCACAAGGTCGGTGCCGACCGGGGTCGGGTTCCTCGCTGCGAGCCTTCCGGGCGTGTACGAGCAGGACCCGGACCTCGGCGACGAGGTCGCTCGGGACGGATTCCGCCTGCACCACCGGGCGGGGGTCGTCCTCGGCATCGTGTCGGGCGCGTACCGGCTCGAGGCGGAGTGCCACGAGTGCGGGATGCAGTCGCTGTGGCTTGAGCCGGAGTCCGCGACCGTGGCGTGCGGGATGCCGGGCTGCGGGGGTCGGTGGCCTCTTTCGGCGTCGCGGCTCGTGCACTCTTCGGCGACGTCGTCCCAGGTCGGGGGGTGATGTCCGGGCGAGTTGGGAGCCGGGTCCGTCCGCTACCCGCTATGGTTCGAACACGTGTTCGAACTAGAACGGGTGTGCATGTTCGGATGCGACCGCGGCGAGAGGTAGACATCACAACGAACTGTGCACTATCGTCTACAACTAGTAGACGGGAAGGAGCGAACATGACCCACACCGCTTGGAGCCCGATCGACGACGACGGGTTCTCCCACAAGGAGCCTGTCACCCTCGGGTGGGGCCCGATCGGCCCCGACGGGGAACCCGCACGCGTCGTGACGGTCCAGGCAGTCTGGACCGACCAGGACGGCGTCGCGGTGAGCATCACCGTCACCGACGACGAGCCCATCCCGGCGGCACTCATCCCCGCCGTCGCGGACGTCCTCGCCAACATCGCCACGGCCGCGCCTCCCGGCGCGATCAAGGCGGCATGACCCGGGCGCGGGTCGACCCGACCACGGACGGTCGACCCGCGCCCTCCCCGTCCACTGAAACTAGACACTCGTCCAGGGAGCGAACCCATGGCCCGACGCGCAGCCCTCAACGGCACCGCCGACCTCACGCACTCCGCGCGCGTCACCGTCGCCGAGCACTCGACCAGCACCAACGACGCACGCGAGCTCCTCACCATGCTGGGCCTCGACACCGAGCCTCTGCCCTCGCCGGCCGCCGTCGACCAGACGATCGTCGAGCGCACCGAGGCCCGGCCCCGACTCACCGCGCGGAGGCTCGCATGAAGGCGCTCGCCCTCGCGGCCGTCGCCGTCATGGTCGGCCTGCTCGCCTCCGTGATCCTCCTGCCGCCCGCCGCCGGCGGGCTCGACGGCCGGGCAACCCTCGCCCTCGCGATCACACTGGGGGTCCTCATCGCGTACCGCGCGCACCGACGCACGCCCTGAACGTCCACCTGTTGTAGACGACCGACCACATGGAGCGAACCATGACCACGACCATCGCCGACCGCGTGCCCGTCGGCACCCGAGTCCGCTGCACCGACGGAGCGACCGCGACCGTCGTCGACCACCGCGACAAGGCCGCCGTCGGCCGCGCCTACGACTACGTCATCCGACTCGACCAGCCCGACGCGGACGGCGAGCGGATCGCGTTCGCGGCACGCGACGGCTTCGAGCCCATCGACGGCGGGACCCCCACCGGCCACCGCCCCGCCGTCGCGGCCGTGCCGGACGTGTGCGCCGTCGTCGCCGAGAACGGCGGCACGACCCTCATCGCCCCTCCCCCGCAGGCGCGCCGCGCCTACTCGCCGGACAGCCTCGCGTCCCTGCTCGTCGGCACACCACCTGGCGTCGCGCACCGGGTCGACGTCGAGCACGCCGTCCGCATCGCGACGCTCGAGTCGATCCTCGCCGAGTCCCGGCAGGAGACGCAGCGCGCGCAGGACGCCCTCGTCGTCGAGCGCGCGAAGGCCGAGGCGTTCGCCGCCGAGCTCGAGGCCGAGCGCGCGAACCACCTCGCGGCGTACCAGCGTGCCGCCGCCAACGGTGCCGCGCTGCTCGCGGCGCGCCCCGTCGTCGACGCCGCGCGCGAGCTCGTCGACCAGTGGGCCAACCCCGACGGCGGCAGCCTCCGGGAGTCCGCGCTCTCGACGGCGCTCACGGTCGCCGTCCGCGCGCACGCCGAGGCGACCCGATGAGCACCGAGTACCTCAAGCTCGCGGAAGCGCCGAGCCTCGTCATCCACTACCCGACGTGCAGCACGTGCGACGTCGACCTCGAGAACGACGGCGGCGACGGGTGGACATGTCCGTCCTGCGGCACCTCGTGGGACTACGACGCGAACGACGGCGACACCGGCGAGCTGTACGAGTCCTGGTCCGGGGAGGAGCTCGCAGGGCCCGTGCTCGACAAGGATGAGGCGTTCCAGGTGTCCTACGGGCGGAAGCGCGAGGAGCAGGAGCGATACCTCGAGTCCATCGGCATCAAGCCGTTGGCGATGAGGGCGGGGAGTGCCCGATGAGCACGCCCGCCCTGGCCCGCGCCACCGAGGCGACGCGGGAGCACGACCCCGCGCGGATGGATTGCCTCGACCACGACGGGTACTGCTGCCCCACTGGCGACGCTCACGACATGGGCGGCGCGCACGCTGCCCGAGCGCACCAGGCCCATGCGACCGTGTCCGCCGCCCTGCACGACCCCGACGACCCGGACTGGCTCAAGCGGGTGCTGGCCGATGCGGTCGGTGACGGCGAGGACTTCCGCGCCGGTCATCCCGGCATCGTTGCGGAGTACACCGCACAGGCCGATGCCGTGCGGGCCGCGATCCTCGCGGAGGTGGAGTGATGGACACGCTCGTCGTCGAGTTCCCGCTCGAGTACGCCGGCCTGGACCGCACGCTCGACGCGCTCCGCGAGGAGGCAGCCGAGCAGCTCCCCGAACTCCTGTTCGAGCTCGGTGCCGCGTGGGCATCCGACCCGGTGTGGCGCGTTGGCCCGTCGGAGCGCGCCGAGGACGGCGCGGAGGGCCTGTCCCTCTTCGCCGAGGGCCCCGGCGAACCGTGGCAGGACCCCGTCCGCTACCGCGGACGCGACTGGGTGAACACGTGACCGCGTCCGTCCGTCCGGCCCGGACGCCGGACACCACCGTCCCGGACAGCGCACCGGACACCAACCGAGAGCGAGCAGCCATCATGACCAACCCGCACCACCGCCCGGCCCGTATCAACCCGGACACCCGGCACGCGCTCGTCGCGGCGATGTCCGCGACCGGCCTCCTCGTGGCCGTGTCCTTCGTCCTGTCGTTCGCCGGACTGTCCGCCCTCGCCCCCTGGGCCGCCGTCCTGTGGTTCCTCGCCCCGCTCGTCCCGCTGTTCATCGACGGCGCGATCCTCGTCTACACGTACTCAGCTCTCGCAGCACGCGCCCGCGGCGAGTCCGCTGTCCGGCCGTGGACGTGGGTCGCGCTCTGGACGGCCGTGTCCAGCCTCGCGAACGCCGCGCACGCGTTCGGCATGGGTCCCGGCGGGTGGCAGGGAACCGTGGGCGCGGTCCTCGCCGGGCTCTTCCCGATCGGCAGCCTTCTCGGCTGCCACGAGATCGCCGACCGGATGATCGCCCGCCCGGACACCTCGGACGCGGCACCCACCCCGGACACCGGACGGCCCGCCCGGACGGACTGGGCCTCCATCGTCGACGAGCTCGGCTCCCCCGCCCGTCGCCGCCCTCGCACCGTCCGCCGGCACCGCGTCGCCGGACAGCCCCGTCCGTCCCGAGCCACCGACCACGCGGACACGATCGTCCGCCTCAAGGCGGACGGACTGTCCGTCCGTGCGATCGCCGACCACGTCGGCCTGAGCAAGACCACCGTGTCCGACTTTCTTCGCACCCAGGAGGTGCCCGCATGACGAACACCCACCACCCCACCCTCACCGAAGACGAGCTCGACGCGCTCCCGCTCGGCGCGCGCGTCGGCTTCACCGACGCCTGCGGGTGCCCGGGCGCGGCCGTCAAGGTGGGCACGCGCCAGTCGTCCGGCTCCGAGACGTTCTCGATCACCGGCCCCACCTGCGTGAGCTCGTTCGCCGTGTCGCGCCGCCGCGCCGTGCTGCTCGAGCCCGCGCAACCTACACCAACCGGCGACGACGTCCAGGTTCCGGCCGCAACCTTGACGGGCCCGGATCAGGTCGACAGCCTTCCGGCCCGCGCCGTCCTCCGCGACGCCAACGGCACCGTCGTCGAGAATGCGGGCGGGCTCCGTCCCTGGCTCCCGACCGGCTTCACCGAGGGCGTCGAGTCGACCGACCTCGTCTACCCCGTCGCCGTCCTGTGGCCGAACTCGCGGCGGTACGTCGCGGACCGCGAGCTCGCCGCGCATCACGTCGAGGCGGCCCGCCACCGGTTCGCGTCCGGGTCCGACCCCGTCGGGAGCAGGTACAACCCGGAGCTGCAGGCCGTCCAGCGCGGCGTCTTGCGCGTGCTCGACGCCACCATCAAGGCGATCCGCGATGGAAGCGAGGCGACCCGATGAGCCTCACGCCCAGCCCCCAGCACCTCGGCCGATCGTGGACCGGGCACCCGCTCGAGGACTCGTGCCCCTGCCCGCAGACCGCCTGCGGACTCGTCAGCACGGACACGATCGACCCGGCCTGCGACCAGCACGGCTTGAACGCCGCGCGGACCATGCGGCAGGTGCACGACGCCACCGCATGCACTCATCGGCACATCGTCACCGTCACCGTGAACCCGGCCGACCCCGACGACGAGGACGAGCGCCCGACGGTCGACAGGGTCGTCTTCACGTGCAACGCCCCGGAGGACGCCGACTGCCGCACGTACCCGACGTGCGACTGCGAGACGTGGCGGTGGAGCAACGACCGCATGTTCGACGAGGCTGGGCACCGCCGTGTACCGGGCCAGCCCTGCTGGATCACCGACTGGTTCGAGAACGACGGCGCGGTCTACGCCGGCGACGACCTCGACGACCTTCGCCGCGACGACTGCGTGCCAGCCGTCGCCCGCTCCGGCCCGATCAGCATGACGTTCGACGGTGACGGTGTCGAGTGGACGTGGTCCGCGTGAGCGGGCACGCCGACGCGACGGCCTACCTCGTGATCCGAGCCGAGCGGAACGCGTGGCGACCCCCGGACCCGGAGACCGGGCTCCGGCCCGTCCGCGGTGCGCGCGTGGTCGCGCTCCGCCAGGGACGCCCCGCGAAGCTCGAACGCGACGAGGTCGCGGTGAAGGTGACCGTGCGGTTGCCCACCGAGGCGTTCGAACCGCTCACCCCGACGGCCATCGTCACCGTGCCGACGGACCTCGCGCTGCGCGGCCCGATCGAGGTCAACGCCCGCGACATGAACGACGAGGAGGTCGACGGTGGCTGAGCTCATCACCGGCACCGCTCCGTCCGCGGGCGACGGCCGGGCCGCCGTCGAGAACCCCGCCGGCGAGGGCTTCCCCGGGCCGGGACCGTCCGTGGAGTACTACCGCTTCGTCCACAAGCACCAGCACATGGGTGACGCGCCCGGCGTGTACTGCCACGTCCCGTGGTCTGCGGTCTGCCAGTCCGAGGGCGTCGACCAGTCGCGCCTCTGCTGGTTCGACGACTTCGCCACGCAGCCCGAGGCGACCGCTGCCATGGACGCGCACATCCGAGCCAACGCCTGCGACCCCGACCGCGACGTCCCCGACGTCCCCCACCCGAAGGAGCCCACCCATGGCTGACTGCGAGCAGGAGCTGTGCCCGATGTGGGACGGCTGCGGCTGCCCGTGCGCGGCGTTCGGGCTCGACCGCGACGACCTACCGACATCAGGCGTCTTCACCGTCGAGGTCCCGGAGGAGAACGCGTGAGGCGGCCGAGGTGGCTCGACGCGCGCGAGGTGCACCGCTGGCTCACCCTCCGGTGCGGGCACTGCGGCCACCGCTTCCGGTGGAAGCGCGACGGCCGTCACCGCCTGAACCCCGGCGGGCCGGTCTACCACGGCCCCTGCATCGCGTACCTCGACTGGCGGAGGAAGGCCGACGAACGCCTCGACGTCCTCGGGACCGTCATGGACCTCGCCACCTTCACCGCGCGAGACGTCCAGACCGTCGTCGAGCTCCGCTACGAGAAGCCGACCGAGCGGTCCCAGGCGAGCAACCTCGCATGGCGCGTGTTCTACGACCTGGAGTGCGCTAACTCCCAGCCCCCGGCGTCCACAGGCCCGTGAAGTACGCGGTGAGCACGCCGGCGAGGAGCGTGCCTGCGACGGTCACCGCGACGACCTTTGCGTCACGGTGACCGCTCGCGCGGGTGGCGAGCATCTTCTCGCGGGGGGTGAGATCGACCATGAGCCGGCCGTTCGCCCCCGGGTGGTGGGGCCCGAGGCTGCCCTGCGGGATCGGGGGCGCGAGCAGGCGAAACAGCGAAGCGCCGACGAGCACCGTGAGCACCGCCGAGAACAGCCAGACGGCGAGTGGAGGTTCTGCCGCGAGCATCGCCCAGAGCCACAGACCGCCCAGAACTGCGGGCGCGCTACCGGCAGCGGCCTGCTTCCGACGCGCAGGGGGGGTCCGGCGACGCACGCCGGAGAGGAGCGCCTTCAGTGCGGCAGCGTGGGCGCGTTCCGAGGTCGACTCCCCTACCCGTGTTCCCATCATCTCGTCCCGGTTGGGGCTGGACATGAGCGCGGCTTCGTATTCGTTCAGACTGAGCCGCATCGTGTCGTGCCACTGATACCGGTTCCACTCGTCTGGCGGATTCTCAATCTCAGATGCGAACCCGACTTCGAACGTCACGTTCTCCCACTCGGCCCCGGCGAGGTCGGAGACCTTGACTCCGTACCGGGTGTTGCCCGTCCCGGAGTGGCTCCGCACGACCACTGTCGCGCCCGGAGGAGCGTGCGTTGCTGCCTCCGACTTGAAGATCCCCTCGGCGAGTTCGAGCGCTTCCTGGACGTCGGTCACCGTCACCACGCCGCTGAACACCCAGTCGTGCCGGTTGTCATCCGGGAGCGCACTGGGCACCGATCCCTGCGCTGGCCCGTACCAAACGTCCCGGCCCCATGACAGCAATCCCATGACCGAGAAAGGTACCCGCATCCCGTGACACAACTTGTAGACACGCACGCCGCGGCGGTCGCCGTCGCCCGCTCCCCCGCGACGATCCGTGACTGGCTCCGCAAGGGCTGGCTCACCGCGCATGGACGCGAGAACCGCCGCACCCTCGTCGACCTCGCGCAGGTCTACGAGGTCGCCAAGTCGCACGCGCCCAAACCGTCCACCACATCACGCACGCGCGGCTACTTGCAATAGACGTGCAGGTCGGCCACACTTCGATGCAGCGCTACACGTGTGCCCGCTTCGCTCCCGGGCGTGCTGGTGGCGCGACACCGTCCGCCCCCGGTCGAGCTGCGCGAGCTCCCGGGGGCGGACCCTGTTCCACAACCGAATAGCGCGCGAGCGGGCCGGGACCTGATGCCGGTCCGGGGCACCGAAGGGCACGACGTTGGCCCGCTCGCGGCACCCATGAGCACGCCCCGCCCTCCGGTGACAGCGTCGACACCCGGACGGCGGGGCCGCCACCCGTTCACAGACCCAGCGCCCGCGCCTTCGCCGCCGTGAACTCCTCGTCCGAAAGGATGCCCCGCTGGTGCAGGTCCGCGAGCCTCGCGACCTCCTCCGCACCAGACGCCGGCGCGGCTGGTGCCGACGGTGCGTGGTGAGCCGCGATCGCCGCCTCGACGGCGGCGCGTAGCGCCTCGAACTCCGGGCCCTGCTTCTTCGTCATGATGACGGAGTTCTCGTCCTTGCCCGCGTCGAAGGTCTGCGACCCGAACGACGACCGCCGCTCGACCCCGCCGCCCAGCGTGAACTGGATGAACCCGTTCACCAGTGCGCCAGGCTGCTTCCACTGCACCGCGGTGATCGACGCGATCGGGATGCGCTTCGTCCCCTTCCCGATCGTGGCCCGCGCGAGCCCCTTCCGCTCGATCGTCACGAACGACCCGTCGAACGTCACAACCCCGTTGACACCCTTGACCTGCAGCTCCTCGTTCATGGCCGAAGGGTAGCGATCGCCCGGAGGTGACGCCCGGTGCCCGTCGCTCCCCCGTCCCGCTGCCCCGTCCCCGGGTGCCACCAGCTCACCACCGACAGGGGTCGGTGCGCCGACCACCAGCGCAAGCCGTGGGAGAACCCGTCCGCGAACACGCGCGCCCTGACGGGTGCCGAGCGGGGCCGGTTCCGCCGCCTCGTGCTCGAACGCGACCCCGTGTGCCGCTGCACCGGCTGGTGCGGCAACCACCCCGGCCCCTGCACCGCCCCAGCAACGCAGGCCGACCACATCGTCCCGATCGGTGAGGGCGGTGCCCGCACCGACACCCGCAACGGGCAGGGCCTCTGCGCCTCGTGCCACGACGTGAAGACGTACCGCGACACCGAGCGCATGCGCGCACGACGACGAGGAGCGAACCGATGACCGACCCCCAGCCCACGGCCGCGACCGACGACGTCGTCGACCTCGTCCGCATCACGTGCGACGAGAAGTTCGGCAACCTCGTCGGCGAGCTCACGTCCCACCGGGACGCCGCCGCGTTCGTCGCCGCGCTCGAGCAGCGCGGCGTCGTCCTCACGCTCGACGGCGAGCTCGACCGCGCCACCCAGCAGGAAGCCCCCGCCGAGCCCCTCTCTCCCGCGCTCGACGTCGTCGTCAACGTGACGGTGCACGCTGAACCGGACACCCTCCCCCAGGTGCTCGACGCCCTGCTCCGCGACGCGGCCTCCACTGCCCGGGTGACCCGGTGACGGCCGCCGCTCTCGCCCTCGTCCTGGCCGCGATCAAGCGGGCGCGCGAGACGACGAAGGATGACTACGTCCTGTGGAGCGAGTCATGAGCGACGTCGCCACCGCTCTCCTTGACCTCGGCGGGTTCTTCCTCTGCCTCTGGTTCGCCGTCGCTGCGCTGTTCGGGTACGCGCTCGGCCGGATGATCCGACGACGCGACGAGCAGCAGGCACGCGAGCCCGAGCCGACCCCGCGTCCCGCGACACCCGACCGTGGCCCGCTCGTGTTCATCGCCGCACCGACGCAGCAGGCCGCACACCACTGGCGAGCGAGCCAGGCGCTCAACCCGTCCCACGTCCGCGTGTACACGACGGCCACGACGCTGTACGGGCTCACGCTCGTCGATGGCGACCGCATCGTCATCCTCAACGGCACGCCCGCCGACGTCCGCGTCGCCCTCGCAACAGTCCGAACCTGGTGTCACGGCGCGGACGTCACCGTCGAGGTCCCCGAGGTCGGGTACAGGAGCCGCTGACCACCCTCCCCAGGTGGAGGGGGTGTCGCGATCTGGCCCGACCTCGGCTCCGGCCGCGCCGCCGATCCTCTCTTCGCGGCTGCTCAGATCGGCGAAGGGGGGTGTCCACCGCTGGGTGGACACGGGAGGGGGTGACGTCGGGTGGGTCGGACCGCTGCTCCCGCGAAGCTGCGCCTCCTCAACGGGCGCGGCGAGGGCAAGGACTCGGGCGGTCGCCCGGTCGAGACCGGGCCGACGTTCCGGCGCATCCCGCCGACGCCGCCGGACGACCTCGTCGGCGAAGCGCTCGACGAGTGGAACCGGGTCGTGCCCGAGCTCGTCCGGCTCGACCTCCTCAAGGAGGGCGACCGGGCGACGCTCGTCACGTACTGCGAGGCGTGGGCCGTGTTCTGCGAGGCGACGGACCAGATTCGCGTGCACGGCCTGTTCATCGAGGCGAAGCAGGGCCTCATCCCGCACCCGGCGGTCGCGATCCAGCGCAACGCCGCGAAGGAGGTTCGCGCGATCGCCGCGCACTTCGGCCTGACCCCGAGCACGGAGCAGGCGCTCGCAAGGGGTGACGGCCGTGGCAACGACGACGAGAACCCGTTCGACTAGCACGAGCCGGGCCGCCAAGTCGGGGAACCCGGCGAAGCGCGCGACCGCGTCCGAGCCTCGTGGGCCGTCGGCCGCGGCGCTGCGCCGCCTCAAGATCAGTCCCGAGGTCGCGGCGTACATGGCGGCCCGGGGCATCCCGCTCCCCGACTGCCCGCCGAAGGTCAAGACCCCGGAGCCGCGCACCGTGCGCGGCGCGCAGTTCTCTTTCGACCACGTCGACCGCGTGCTCCGCGCGTTCACCGCGCTGCGGCACGTCGCCGGCCAGTGGGCCGGGAAGCCGCTCACGCCCGACCCGTGGCAGGTCGCGTACATCATCGCGCCGACGTTCGGGTGGGTCCGGTGGGACGACGACGCCGGGGACTACGTCCGGATCATCCGCGACCTGTACGTCGACGTCCCGCGCAAGAACGGTAAGAGCACGCTCTCGGCGGGCCTCGCGATCTACCTCGCGTGTGCCGACGGGGAGGCGGGCGCGCAGGTCGTCACCGCGGCGACGAGCGAGCGGCAGGCCGGGTTCGTCTTCAACCCGATCAAGACCCTCGCGGAACGCACACCCGCGCTCAAGGGCAAGGTCAAGGCGTTCGCGAAGCGCGTCGTTCACGTGCGCTCAGGGTCGTACATCGAGGTCGTCTCCTCGTCGGCCGACGCACAGCACGGCGCGAACATCCACGGCGGCATCATCGACGAGCTCCACGTCCACAAGACACCGGACCTCGTCGAGACGATCGAGACCGGCCGCGGATCCCGCACCCAGCCGCTCGTCGTCATCATCACGACGGCGGACTCCGGGAAGCCCGACACGATCTACGACCGCAAGCGCCGGTACGTCGAGCAGCTCGCCCGAGCGGTCATCAAGGACGAGTCGGTGTACGGCGTCGTGTGGGCCGCGGACGAGGGCGACGACCCGCACGCGGAGTCGACGTGGCGCAAGGCGAACCCGGGGTACGGGATCAGCCCGACCCGCGCGTACCTCGCGGCCGAGTCGCGGAAGGCGAAGAACAGCCCGGCGGACCTCGCCGCGTTCCTGCGTCTGCACCTCGGCATCCGCACGAAGCAGGAGTCGCGGTACATCGACCTCGCTGTGTGGGACGCGAACGCGGGCATGACCGTGCGCGAGGACGACCTCGTCGGCCGCGCGTGCTACTCCGGTCTCGACCTCGCATCGGTGTCGGACCTGTCGGCGATGTGCCACCTGTTCCCCGCGGACGGCGGAGGGTTCGACGCCGTCTGGCGGTTCTGGACGCCCGAGGCGAACCTCGAAGCGCTCGACAAGCGGACCGCCGGCGCGGCGTCCCGCTGGGTCAAGGAGGGGTGGCTCACGGTCACCCCGGGCAACGTCACGGACTACGACTTCATCGAGACGCAGGCCGTCGCCGACTCCGAGCGGTTCACGATCCGGTCGTTCGGGTTCGACCCCTACGGCGCGACGCAGCTCGTGAACAACCTCGCCGGCAAGGGCCTGCCCATGGTGAAGGTGCGGCAGGGGTTCCTCACCCTCTCCCCCGCCCTCAAGGAGTGTCAGCGGCTGCTGCTGCTCGGCTCCCAGGAGGACGCCGCGCGCCCGATGCTCCGCCACGGCGGGAACCCGGTCATGCGATGGATGACCGACAACCTCGCCGTCGAGACCGACGCCGCCGGGAACGTGAAGCCCTCCAAGCAGCGCGGCGGCACGTCCGGCAACAAGATCGACGGCTGGTCCGCGGTGGTGACCGCGATGTCCGAGGCCATGGCGAACGCCGAGGTCGAGTCCGTCTACACCACCAACGACCTGCGGGTCGTGTGATCCCGAGGAGGGGCGCGATGCGCGAGTTCCGCAAGCACTTCGGTCGGAACGTGAACGTCGTCGACGTCAGCGGCGAGTCGTTCCGCGGGCGGCTCATCGACGCCAGCAAGGAAGCGATCACGGTCGAGGTCGAGGAGTACTGGTTCGCCGACGGCGAGCGCGGCCCGAACCTCGCGGGCCACGTCGTGTTCCTCGCCGCGGCCGTCCGCTTCGTGCAGGTGCTGTGATGGGGCGGTTCGTCACGGTCGACGGTGAGCGCACCGGCCCGGCCGTCTACGTTCCCGACCCGCCCGTTCCGCTCGACACGCTCGTCGTCGACCCGCGCGACGTCTGGCGCACGCAGCCGTCGGTGCGCAAGGTCGTCGACTTCATCGCGCGGAACCTCGCGTCGATCCCGCTGCACGTGTACTCACGGACGGACGACTCGGGAGACCGGCGGCGCATCCGGGCCGGCGCGACGGCCGAGCTCCTCGGGCGGCCGATGCCGTACACGACGCCCTACCGGTTCTGGCACACCATCCACGTTGACGGCCTGATCTACGACCGGTGGTGCTTCGTCGTGCTCGACGCCGACGGCGACGCCCCGGCGCAGTTCTTCCGCATCCCCCCGGGCCGGTTCCGGGTGAAGCGCGACGAGTACGGCGTGCCGACCGCCGTCCGGGTCTGGCCCAAGGACGGCGAGCGGTACGACATCGACCCGGCCGTGTGCGTGTTCGACGGCGGCTACTCGTCGTCCTGGGGCCACGAGACCGCGCCCATCGAGACGATCAAGGACGTCCTGCTCGAGTCCGACGAAGCGCGCAAGTACCGGCGCGACCTGTTCCGCAACGGCGCGCGCGTCTCCAACGTGATCGAGCGTCCGAAGGAAGCCGGCCAGTGGAGCGACGCCGCCTGGAACCGCTTCCGGTCCCAGTTCGCCGCGTACAAGGCCGGCGGAGGCGACGAGGGCGGCACGCCCATCCTCGAGGACGGCATGACGCTCAAGAAGGTCGAAGCGTTCAGCCCGCAGACGCTCGAGGTGCTCGAAGCGCGACAGCTCACGGACGCCGAGGTCGCATCGTTCTGGCACATCGCGCCCGAGCTCGTCGGCGCGCGCGAGGGCAACTTCTCGAACGTCGACGCGTTCCGACAGATGCTGTTCAGCATCGCGCTGGGGCCAGGCATCGTCGCGTGGGAACAGGCGATCGACGTCATGCTCCTCCGGGTGCTCGGCGAGGCGGACGGCCGGTACGTCGAGGCCCACGTCGACGCGAAGCTGCGCGGGTCGTTCCTCGAGCAGGCGCAGGCGATGCAGTCCTCGATCGGCGCGCCGTGGATGACGCGCAACGAGGGCCGCCGCATGCGGAACATGCCGCCCGTCGAGGGCGGCGACGACCTCATCACGCCGCTGAACGTGCTCGCCGGCGGGCTCGCCTCACCGCGCGACACCGGTCCCGGTTCGGGCGGAGCAGGCGGCCTGCAACTGAGCGTCCCGCTCGGGGCCGACGACATCGCAAAGCGTGTCACCGCCGCGACTGCGCTCATCCGCTCCGGCTTCGACCCAGAGGCGTCCCTCGAGGCCGTCGGTCTCGACCCGATCAAGCACCTCGGCCTGCTGCCCGTGACGGTCCAGCAGCCCGACGACGAACCCGAGGAGGGCGCAACGTGACCTACCTGAAGCAGGCGAACGCCGCGATCAAGGCCGTTGGCCCCGGCGACGACAACGACCTGGCCGAGGGCGAGTTCCTCGCGCTCGTGTCCGTGTTCAACGTCGTCGACACCTACGGCGACGTCGTCCTTCCGGGCGCGTTCACGGACACGCTCGCGAAGCACGCGGCGTCGGGCGACCCGATCCCCGTCGTGTGGTCGCACCAGTGGACCGACCCGTTCTCCCACATCGGCCACGTCGTGAAGGCCGAGGAGATCGTCGAGGGCCTGCTCGTGCGTGGGGCCCTCGACCTCGAAAACCCGACGGCGACGCAGGTGCACAAGCTGCTCAAGGCGCGCCGTGTGCGGCAGTTCTCGTTCGGCTTCGACGTCGACGACGGCGGGTGGGGCGAGCGCGACGACAGCGAGGTGTACGAGCTGCGCAAGCTCACGCTCCACGAGGTCGGGCCCTGCCTGCTCGGCGTGAACCGCCAGACCGAGCTGCGAGACGTGAAGGGCACCCCGCCCTCGTCTCGCCGCGACAAGACGCCCCCCGAACGCAAGGGGGACGAGGGGTCCGCAGCCCCGCTCATCACCGCTGACGCCCTCGGGGCGTGGGCGTTCACCAACAACCCCGAGGGGAGCAACGCATGAACCGCAAGGCACAGCGCCTCGCGCTCATCAAGGAGGCGCGGACCATCGCCGAGAAGGCGCAGGCCGAGAGCCGCGACCTGACCGAGAGCGAGGTCGAGCGCGCCAAGGCGATCCAGACCGAGGTCGCCGACCTCGACCGGCTCATCAAGGCCGACGACGAGGCCCGCGCCGCGCTCAAGGCAGTGACCGCCGCCGAGCCCGACGAGGACCGCGACGACGACGCGCCCGACGACACGGACACGAAGTCGTCCCGGACGCAGGTCACGGACCGCCGCGAGAAGGCGGACGCCCTCGCCCTCGGGCAGGCGTTCGTCAAGTCGGAGGCGTACCAGCGCTTCCGCAAGGCGTTCCCGTCCGGCGTCGGCACGGGCTCCGCCGTCCGGATCGAGCGCGAGCGCGTCGGTGACATGAAGGCGCTCATCGGCACGCCGGTCGCGCGCATCCAGCCGATCCGGTACCCGACGCTCGACATGATCGACCGCCCGCGCCTCACGCTGCTGGACATCATCAGCCGCGGTGAGATGGCCGGCGCGTTCGAGTACGTCCAGATCACGGGCGTGAACCGCGGCGCGAAGATCGTCTCCGAGGCGACCGACGCCGGGGACGGGAACGAGCTTAAGCCGCTGTCCGACTTCACGACCGCCCTCGCGGACGCGAAGCCGTACACGTACGCCGATGGCTACGACGTCACGAACGACCTCCTCGCCGACGCGCCCGCGTTCGCGACGTTCCTCAACACCGAGCTCGAGTACTCGCTCAAGTCGGAGATCGAGGACAAGCTGCTCAACGGCACCGGCACCAACGGCGAGCCGCGCGGCATCCTCAACACGACCGGCGTCCAGAACCAGGCGTTTGACGTCGACCAGGTGCGCTCGGTCCGCAAGGGCATCACGAAGGTGACGCGCCTCGGCGGCCAGGTCACCGCCGTCGTGATGTCCCCCGAGGACGACGAGGCGTGGGACCTGCTGCAGGACGACACGGGCCGCTACCTCGGTCAGGGCCCGTTCTCGTCCGGGCCGGGCACCGCGTGGGGCCGCCCCCGCATCGTGTCTGAGCGCCTGTCCGGCACGGGCACCGCGATCCTGGGCGACTTCTCGACCGTCGCGCTCCTCGACCGCGAGGGCCTGTCGATCGAGGCGTTCAACCAGCACAAGGACTACGCGCAGCGCAACAAGGTGTACGTGCGCGCGGAGCTCCGCGCCGGCCAGGTCATCTGGCGGCCGAACCGGCTC
>NZ_JBGNYC010000021.1:0-68140 GCF_051844275.1 Cellulosimicrobium sp. CpK407 | reverse complement strand
TCTCGCGGGGTCGGAACCCTCTACTGCGCGGCCTGCTCCGCCGCGGCGAGGAGGACGCACGTCGCGACGCCGTCCATGGCGACGCGGACCTCCTCGATCGGGGGGAGGGTCGGGGCGAGGCGGAGGACCTTGTCGTCGGGGTCCTTGCCGTAGGGGAACGGGGCGCCCGCGGGCGTGAGGGCGATGCCGGCGGCCTTCGCGAGCTCGACGACGCGTGACGCGGTGCCGGGGACGACCTCGAGGCTGACGAAGTAGCCGCCCTTCGGCTCGGTCCACGACGCGACGCCCGTGCCGCCGAGGCGCTCGGCGAGGATGCCCGTGACCGCCTCGAACTTGGGCGCGATGATGTCGCGGTGCTTGCGCATGTGGGCGCGCACGCCGTCGGCGTCGCCGAAGAACAGCGCGTGCCGGAGCTGGTTGACCTTGTCCGGGCCGATGGACTGGGCGGACAGGTGCTTCTTGTACCAGGCGACGTTCGCGGGCGACGACGCGAGGAACGCGACGCCCGCGCCGGCGAACGTGATCTTCGACGTCGAGGCGTAGAGGATCACGCGGTCCGGGTGGCCGGCCTCGGCGGCGAGCGAGAGCGCGTCGGCGCTGCGGACCTCGTCGTCGGTGAGGTGGTGCAGGGCGTACGCGTTGTCCCAGAGGATGCGGAAGTCGGGGGCGGCGGCGGGCACGGACACGAGCGCCCGCGCGACCGCCTCCGTGACGACCGAGCCGTCGGGGTTGGCGTACGTCGGCACGACCCACATGCCCTTGATCGTGGGGTCGTCGGCGACGAGAGCGGCGACGGCCGCGGCGTCGGGCCCGTCCGCCGTCATGGGCACGGTGACCATCTCGATGCCGAGGGCCTCGCACACGGAGAAGTGCCGGTCGTAGCCGGGCACGGGGCAGATCCAGCGGACCTTCTCCTCACGGCCCCACGGGCGCTCGGAGCCGGGGACGCCGAAGAGCGTCGCGTAGGCGAGCGTGTCGTACATGAGCGTGAGGCTCGCGTTGCCGCCCGCGAGGAGCTGCTCCACGGGCACGCCGAGCAGCTCGGCGAAGATCTCCCGGAGCTGCCGGAGGCCGTCGAGGCCGCCGTAGTTGCGGACGTCGGTGCCGTCGGCGTCGGTGTGGACGCCCTCGCCCGGGAGCGCGAGCAGGGCCTCGGAGAGGTCGAGCTGCTCGGCCGAGGGCTTGCCGCGCGTGAGGTCCAGCTTCAGCCCCAGGGCCTGCAGGTCGGCGTACGCGCGACGCAGGTCGTCCAGGGACGACGCGAGGGTGGTGGTACCGGGTGCGGTGTGCTCGGGCGTGGTCACCCTCCGGACTCTACCGACCCCGCGCAAGGTCCGTGAGCGCGTTCTCCAGGGCGGACAGCCCGGTCTCGAGGTCGGTGGCCGAGATGGTCAGCGGGGGAGCGAGACGGATGGTCGAGCCGTGCGTGTCCTTGGCGAGGACGCCGCGCGCGAGCAGCGCCTCGCACAGGTCGCGACCGGTCCCGCGCGCGGGATCGAGGTCGAGTCCCGCCCACAGCCCGAGGCCGCGGACGCCGTCGAGCAGCCCGGCGCCCACGAACCCGGCGAGCCGGTCCTGGAACCGCGCGCCGAGCTCGCGCGCCCGGCGTTGCGGCTCGCCGGTGGCCAGGAGGTCGACGACGGCGAGGCCGACCGCGCACGCGAGCGGGTTGCCGCCGAACGTGCTGCCGTGCGTGCCGGGCGTGAGGACCTCCAGCACGTCACGGCGTCCCACGACGGCGGACACGGGCAGGATCCCGCCGCCGAGCGCCTTGCCGAGCGTCACGAGGTCGGGGCGAACGTCCCACGTCTCCACGGCGAGCGTCGTGCCGGCGCGGCCGAGGCCGGACTGGATCTCGTCCGCGACCAGCAGCACGTCGCGCTCGGCGGTGAGGGCGCGCAGCCGCGGCCAGTAGTCGGCGGGCGGTACGACGACGCCGGACTCGCCCTGGACGGGTTCGAGCAGCACCGCGACGGTGGTGTCGTCGATCGCGGCGGCGACGGCGTCGGCGTCGCCGTAGGGCACGACCCGGAAGCCGGGCGTGTAGGGGTCGAACCCGCGGCGCGCGTCCTCGTCGTCGGAGAACGACACGATCGTCGTCGTGCGGCCGTGGAAGTTCCCGGAGCCGACGACGATCGTCGCCTCCCCGGGGCGGACGCCCTTGACGTCGTACCCCCACTTGCGCGCGGTCTTGATCGCGGTCTCGACGGCCTCGGCGCCGGTGTTCATCGGGAGCACGAGCGAGTCGGGTCCCCCTGTGGTGAGCGGCCCGACGAGCCCGGCGAGCGCGGCGGCGAACGGGTGCAGGAGGTCGTGGTCGAACGCGCGCGACGTGAGCGTGACACGCCCGAGCTGCGCGGTCGCGGCCGCGACGAGCGCGGGGTGGCGATGCCCGAAGTTGAGGGCCGAGTAGCCCGCGAGGAAGTCGAGGTAGCGACGCCCGTCCACGTCGGTGACCCACGATCCCTCGGCGGTCGAGACGGTGACGGGCAGCGGGTGGTAGTTGTGCGCGAGGGCGTCGCGCGGCGTCTCGTCCGCCGGCCCGGCGACCGGGCGGACGTCCTGCGCGGTCACGATGCGCTCCCCGACGTCGCGACCGGCCCGGCGCCCATCTCGCGGATCTCGAGGGTGCAGCACTTGGCGCCACCGCCCCCGCGCAGCAGCTCGGACGTGTCGACGGCGAGCGTCTCGTAGCCGCGCTCGCGCAGCGCCGCGGCGAGCCGCTCGGCGCGCGGGGCGTGCACGACGTGCGCGCCGTCGCTCACCGCGTTGAGGCCGAGCACGACGGCGTCCTCCTCGGTCGCGAGGAGCGCGTCGGGGTAGCGCTCGCGCAGGACCTCCTGCGCCGCGGGCGAGAACGCGGGCGGGTAGTAGGCGAGGTCGACGGGCGGCGGGCCGGTGAGGCCGGGGTGCGCGCCGCCGTCGGGCTGCGTGGCCCCCGGGGCCGTGCCGGAGCCTCCGCGCAGCACGGTGAGCGCGGTGTCGAGGTGGTAGAAGCGCGGGTCGACGAGCTCGAGCGTCACGACCTCGCGTCCCCACAGCGCGGCGGCCTCGGCGTGCGCGGCGCGCTCGGTGCGGAAGCCCGTGCCGGCGAGCACGGCGTCGCCCGCCACGAGGAGGTCGCCCTCGCCCTCGTTGACGTGCTCGGCGAGGTGGGTGACGTACCCCTGGTCGGCGAACCACTTGAGGTAGGCGGGGCCCTCGGGGCCGCGCTCGGGGTGGGCGAAGCGCGCGGAGTAGACGAGGCCGTCGACGACGGTCGCGCCGTTCGCGGCGTAGACCATGTCCGGCAGACCCGGGACGGGGTCGATCGTCTCCACGGTGTGGCCCAGGTCGCGGAAGGTGTCGCGCAGGCGCTCCCACTGGGCGACCGCGAGCGGGGTGTCGACCGGGGTGCGCCGGTCCATCCACGGGTTGATCTCGTAGCTCACGGTGAAGTACGTGGGCCGGCACATGAGGTAGTGCCGGGGCTGGCCTGGGCGCATCGCCGCCTCCTCGCGGGAGCCGGGCCTGCCGGGGTGGTGCGGCCCGGGTGGTGGTCGGACGGGGGTGGCGTCCGATGGTGCTGGTGGGCTGCCGGTTGGCTGCTGGATGCCAGCGTACGTCCGCGGCCTGCCCGCGTCCTGGGACACGGCGCTCCATGGCAGGGCGTTGACAGCGATACTCTATCGATATATCGTTAGCGTATCGCTGAGAGTCGATACCGACGACTCGCGACCCTCGCGACCCTCGCGAGGCCGCCACGGCCCGCCACCGCTCCGCGGAACACTCGGAGCCCACGAACACAGGAGACGCATCCCATGAGCTACGCACACCAGCACCGGGGCAGGACCCCGGAGAACGTCCAGAACATGTCCCAGCCGTTCGGCGAGCGACCCGGGCCGCGCCCGGACCGCCGTCGTCGCGACGGCTTCCCGCCCGTGCCCGACGACGCGGCCTGGTTCCGCGGCGACGGTCCCCGTGGTCGGGGCGGCGCGCGCCGCGGCGGTGGCCGCGGGTTCGGCGGCCCGGCCGACGGCGGACGCGGCTTCGGCCCCGGCTCCGGCTCCGGCGAGCGTGGGTTCGGCCCCGGCTTCGGGCCGGGCGGGCCGGGCTTCGGCCCCGGCGGTCCCGGGTTCGGCCCGGGGCACGGCGGGCGTCGTCACGGGGGCCGCGGTCGCGGCCCGGGGCGCGCCGGCCGCGGCGACGTCCGCGCCGCCGTCCTGCTGCTCCTCGCCGAGCAGCCCATGCACGGCTACCAGGTCATCCAGGAGATCGCCGAGCGGAGCGAGGGCCAGTGGCGCCCGAGCCCCGGCGCGGTCTACCCCGCGCTGAACCTGCTTCAGGACGAGGGGCTCGTCGAGCTCTCGGCCGACGGCGGGCGTCGCCTCGCGACGCTCACCGAGGCGGGCACCGCGTACGTCGCGGAGCACGCCGCCGAGCTGGGCGACCCGTTCGCCGAGGCCGCCGGTCGCGGCGGCCGCTCGCGGCGCGAGCTGCGCGCGGGCGTCGAGGCCGTCGCCGCGGCGGTCCACCAGGTCGCCCGCACGGGCACCGACGAGCAGGCGCAGGCCGCGGCAGAGCTCCTCGAGCGCACGCGCCGCGAGCTCTACCTGATCCTCGCCGGCCCCGCAGCCACGACTCCCGCGCCGGACGCGGGCGACCCCGCGTCGTCGGGCACACCCGTGGAGGACGCCCCGGTCGAGGACGCGCCGTCGGCCTGACCTCGCCGATCTCGCCGACCCTGCCGAACCCGGGGTCGCTCCTCACCCGCAGCCGTGGGTCGGGAGCGACCCCGGGTTCGGCGCGTCTGGGGCGAGCGGCCGCGAGGCGTCGACCCGGGCCCCTGGCGCCGGTCGACCCGTGTCAGCGGGGGGCGGAGAGGCGGGCCTCGAGGCGGCGCAGTGACGTCCGCATCATCCAGCGCAGCGCGAGCCCGACGAGCGGCGCCGTGGCGGCGCGGGGGAGCGGGCCGGCGAGGTACGCCTCCTCCCACCAGACGACGCGGCAGCGTCCGCGGCCGAGCGGCACGACGTCGAACCCGGCGTCGCCGAGCAGGACGGGGCCGAGCTTGTGCACCCGCGTGCTCCCGGTCCGGCCCGCCGCGACGGACGGGCGGTCGAGCGACTCGACGACCATGCGGTCGGTGAACCCCCGCCCCGTACGACGGGCGGACGGTCCGCTCACCATCGTGAAGCGGTCGCCGACCTCGGGACCGCGGACGGCCGGGGTCGCCATGGCCGTCAGAGGGATCCAGCGCGGGTGCGTGCGCGGGTCCGCGACCCACGCGAACGCGACGGTCGCGTCGACGGCCAGGTCGCGCGCGACGGAGACGCGCCGAGCCGCACCGTCTCCCGCCCGCCGGGCGATGCCGGCATGGTCGTCCGTCGGGTCGTCAGGCGCTGCGGGCGTCACTCGGCGTCGCGCGCGGGGGAGTGGTCCCGCCGGCCGCGCCCCGGCAGGAGGCGATGACGGCGCCGAGGGCTCGCGGCGTCGTCGGGCACCGGGACGAGCCGCGGCGGCGCGTCCTCGACCGGAGACTCGACGACCTCCAGGAGCCGCCCGAACACCGACGGCGGCGGCCCGAACGCGCGCCGGGACTGGCCGATCACGCCGTGCCCGAGCGCGCGCGCCCCGGCGACGCCGACGACCGCCCCGACCCCGAACGGGACGAGGCGCCCGATCGCGAGGCCGGACTGCTTGGCGAGCTGGGTGCGCAGGAAGCGGTTGCCGAGCGCCTTGTTCACCTTGACGAGCGTCCCGGCGGGCATGCTCGTGAGCAGGACCTTGCCCCACGCGAGGCCCGAGCCCTGGGTCGCGCGCTCGACGTCGCGCGCGCCCTTCTCGCCGAGCACGGTGGCGAGGAGCAGGGCACGGCGGCGTGCGACGTCGTCCACGGCGATCCCGTGCACGTCCGCGACGGCGAGCGCGAACGCCGCCGACGACGCGAAGAACGTCGCGATGTCGCTCGACGTCAACGCGATCCCGACACCCGTCCCGACCGCCGGGAACGCCGCCGCCGCACCGACGGCGCCGCCCGCGGCCTGGATGACGAGCAGGTACTCGCGCTCGAGGATCCGCACGATCTGCGCGGGGCTCGCCTCCGGGTTCCGGCGGCGTACGCCGTCCACGTGCGACCGGATCACGTGGGAGGGGATGGTCACGGCCTTGTCGAGCGCCGCGTCGAGCAGCGGCGTGGGCCGGTAGGCGGCCCAGTCCGTCGCGTCGACGGCCGCGTCCTGGGGCGCCCGGACGGCGCGACCACCCCGCCGCGCGACGGCGTCCGACGTGGGGGTCCCCTGGGGGTCCCACGTCCCGTAGTCCGGCGTACCGGACGGCTGCTCGTGCGCCATCACGCCTCCCGTCGTCGGTCGGGCCTCACGGCCCGGTCGTCACTCGACGCTGCCGCCCGGCTGCTGGAACACCGTGTGCACGGTCGCGCCGGCCTTGATCGTCCGTCCCACTGTGCAGGTCTTCTCGATCGCCCGCTCGGCGACCGTGAGCAGGCGCTCGCGCGCCTCGTCGTCGAGCGAGGACAGGTCGATCTCGAACCGCTCCGTGATCTCGGGGTAGCGGTCCTCGGGCAGGTCCTTGACGCCCTCGGCGTGGATCGTCACCGCGTAGTCGTCGCCCAGGCGGCGCGCGAACGTGCGGTCCGAGCTCATGCCGGCGCACGCGGCCAGCGCGATCTTCAGCAGCTCGCCCGGCGTGAACACCGCACCCGCGCTCGCGGGGCCGATGAGCACCTGGGCACCGCGCGCGGAGTAGCCGGTGTACGTGCGCACGCCCGTGCGCTCGACCCACAGGGCGTCCGTGGGAGACGGCGACGACGGGGCGATCTCGTCGGTGCCCGTCTGCGGGGTCGTGGTGGCTGGCTCGGTCGTCATGCGTCGATCCTCGCACTCGTGCGGTGCCGGTGCGCTCGTCGCCCACCGGTCGGTCGACCGGAGAACGCGAACGGCGGTCGCGTGATTCCCCGTCCGGACGGCGGTCTCAGGCCGCGCGGAGAGGTCCGGGCACCGCGGGTTCCGGTGCCGGCCGCGCCGGCGCCGTCGTGGCGCTCGTGGCGGCGGCAGCCGCCGTCGCCCCGGCGACGAACGCCGCGCGAGGGCGCTGCACCGCGGCGAGCGAGACGACGTCGCGCCCGAACAGCGCGCCCGTCGCCCACACGGCGAGCACGCGGGCCGTCCGCTCCCCGGTCGGGATGGCGAGCACGTGGTAGCCGCGGTGCATGAGCCACGCGAGGCGCCCGCGCACGACGAGCCGGCGGTACTCGAACACCCCCGAGCCGAGACCGAGCGTCGCGACGACGCCGAGGCTGCCGTGCACGTACGGTCGCGTGGCCAGACCGCGCCGGGCCGCGACGAGGTTGCGCGCCAGGCGCCGGCCCTGCCGCACGGCGTGCTGCGCGTTGGGGACGGTGAGCGCGCCCGGCCGGGGGACCGCGAGGTCGGGCACGGCGGCGCCGTCGCCCGCGGCCCACGCGTCGGGGACGGTGTCGTCCACCGTCCCGACGCGCAGGTCCGGTCGGGTGACGAGGTAGCCGCGCGCGTCCACCGGCAGGTCGGTGTGCGTCGCGACGACGGGGTTCGCCGCGTTGCCCGCCGTCCACACGAGCAGCCCCGTGGCGAACGACTCGCCCGTCGAGAGCGTCACGACCCCACCCTCGGCGGACACGATGCCCGTCTCGAGGTGCACGTGCGCACCCCGGCGCTCGAGCTCGCGCACGACCCACCGCCCCGGACGCTCCGTGACCTCCGGCAGGAGGCGCGGGGTGCGCTCGACGAGGTGGAACCGCAGCTCCGCCGGGTCGATCTCGGGGTAGACGCGCGTGAGGTCGTGCGCGAGCGACAGGAGCTCGGCGAACCCCTCCACGCCGGAGAACCCGCCGCCGACGAACGTCACCGTGAGCAGCCGCTCGCGCTCCGGGCCCGGGGGCAGGCTCGCCGCGCGGTCGAACGACGTGAGCATCCGGTCGCGGATCGCGACGGCCTCCTCGACGTGCTTCATGCCGATCGCGTGCTCGGCGACGCCCGGCACGGCGAAGACGCGCGTCACCGCGCCCGCGGTCACGACGACCGTGTCGTACGTCAGGTCGTACGGCTCGCCCGAGCGCGGCCGCACGACGACCGTGCGGCGCGCGTGGTCCACGCGCTCGACCGTCCCGTCGACCAGGCGCGTGCGGCGCAGGTGGCCCCGGTGCGCGACGGCGGCGTGGCGCGCCTCGACCGAGCCCGCGACGACCTCGGGCAGGAACGGCTGGTACGTCATGTACGGGCGCGGGTCGACCAGGACCACCTCGACCTCGCCGCGGCGCTGCTCGCGCCGCAGGCGCTTCTCGAGCTCTCGGGCCGCCGTGAACCCGGCGTAGCCCCCACCGACGACCACGATGCGTTCCATCACTGCCTCCTGTGCCCACGAGCGTCCGGTCCGGCGCTCTACCCCTCCGACCGTCCGGGAGCGCGCGGCGTGACATGACGTGCGTCACCCTCGTCGACGAGCGTCCGCAGTCGTGCGCGGTCGAGGTCGGGACAGGCCGACGGCAGTGGTTGACCCGCCCCGCGGCGACGACCCACACTGACGACCGTGGCCCCCGACTCGACCTCCCCGACCCTCGCCGTCGTGACCGAGGGCGAGCGTGCGCCGTCGGGCAGCCCCGCCCGGCCGGTCCCGACCCCGTACGAGGACCTGCTGCGCGACGTCCTCGCCCACGGCACCCACAAGGGCGACCGCACCGGGACGGGCACGCGCAGCGTGTTCGGGCGCCAGCTCCGCTTCGACCTGTCGCAGGGCTTCCCGCTCGTCACGACCAAGCGCGTCCACCTCAAGTCGATCGCGTACGAGCTCCTGTGGTTCCTGCGCGGCGACTCGAACGTGCGCTGGCTCCAGGAGCGCGGCGTGAGCATCTGGGACGAGTGGGCGGACGCCGACGGCGAGCTCGGCCCGGTCTACGGCGTCCAGTGGCGCTCGTGGCCGACGCCGGACGGTCGGCACGTCGACCAGGTCGCGCAGGTGATCGAGCAGATCAAGGCGAACCCCGACTCGCGCCGGCACATCGTCTCCGCATGGAACGTCGCGGAGATCGAGAACATGGCCCTGCCGCCGTGCCACGCGTTCTTCCAGTTCTACGTGGCCGACGGCAGGCTGTCCTGCCAGCTCTACCAGCGCTCGGCCGACCTCTTCCTCGGCGTGCCGTTCAACATCGCGTCGTACGCGCTGCTCGTCCACATGGTCGCCGCGCAGACCGGGCTCGAGGTCGGCGACTTCGTGTGGACCGGCGGCGACGTGCACATCTACGACAACCACGTCGAGCAGGTGCGCGAGCAGCTCACGCGCGAGCCCTACCCGTACCCGACCCTGCGCCTCGCGCCGCGCGACTCGATCGACGCGTACGAGTACGAGGACATCGAGGTCGTCGGGTACCAGCACCACCCGACGATCAAGGCCCCGATCGCGGTCTGACGGCGGTGGGGGAGGAGACGCTCGGGCTGGTCTGGGCGCAGGCGCGCGACGCCGCGGGGCGGCCCGTCATCGGTGCGGGCGGCACCATGCCCTGGCACCTGCCCGAGGACCTCGCGCACTTCCGGCGCGTGACGTCCGGCCACCCCGTCGTCATGGGCCGCCGCACGTGGGACTCGCTCCCGCCCCGGTTCCGGCCCCTGCCCGGGCGCGTGAACGTCGTCGTGACGCGGCAGCCCGGGTGGTCACCGGGGGACCCGTCGCCGCGCGTCGGTGCGTCCGGCGGTGCGGTGCCCGACGGCGGTCGCCCGGCCGAGCAGGCCGGCGCGCCCGTGCGCGTGGCCGGGTCGGTCGCGGCGGCGCTCGCGGTGGCCCGCGCGGCGGCGAGCGAGACCGGGTCGGGCGAGGTGTGGGTCATGGGCGGCGCGCAGCTCTACGCCGCGACGATCGCGCTCGCGGACCGCTGCGTCGTCACGGAGATCGACACCGTCGTCGAGGGCGACACCTACGCGCCCGAGATCCCCGACGGCTGGGCTGCGCACGAGGGCGACTGGGCGACGTCGTCGACCGGCCTGCGCTACCGCTTCGTCACGGCGATGCGCCCCTGACCGCCCACAACCCGTCAGGCGAGGGCGTCGAGGACGAGGTCCCAGAAGCGGGTGTGGTCGAGGGTGACCGCGACCTGCGTACGGCACTCGTCGGGCCCGGGCTCGTCGCCGCGCAGGTCCGCGACCGTCATGCCGGTGGTCAGCGCGCCATGGAGCTCGACGTCCAGCGGGGCACGGCGCGTCGTCATGACCTCCGGGTCGATCACGCACGCGACGGCGCACGGGTCGTGGACGGGCGGGTAGAGGAAGCCCTGCGCCGAGCGGTACGTCGCGCCGTAGAAGTCGAGCAGCTCGCCGACGAACCGGGCGGCCGTGGTGTCGAGCGCGGAGAGCCGGTCGCGCACGTCCGGCGTCGCGACGGCCTGGTGGGTGAGGTCCAGGCCGACCATCGTCACCGGCCACGGCTCGTGCAGCACGACGTGCGCCGCCTCCGGGTCGGCGAGCACGTTGAACTCCGCGACCGGCGTGCGGTTGCCCCCGTGGTAGCCCCCGCCCATCATCACGACCTCCCGCACGCGCGGCACGATGCGCGGCTCCCGGCGCGCCGCCATCGCGACGTTCGTCAGCGGCCCCGTCGGCACGAGGGTGATCTCGCCGGGCTCGGCGCCCATGACCGTCTCCACGATGAGGTCGACCGCGTGGCGGCGGTCGACGGCGCGGCGCGGGGCGGGCAGGACCGGCCCGTCCATCCCGGACTCGCCGTGGATGTCCGGTGCGACGATCCGCGGCCGGACGAGCGGCCGGTCGCACCCGGCCGCGACCGGGACGTCGATCCCCGCGAGCTCGGCGACGGCGAGCGCGTTGCGCGTGACCTTCTCCAGCGTCTGGTTCCCGGCGACCGTCGTCACGGCCACGAGGTCGACGGCGGGGCTGCCGTGCGCGAGCAGCATCGCGATCGCGTCGTCGTGGCCAGGGTCGCAGTCGAGGAGGACGCGGCGTGGCGCGTCGGCACGTCCGGTGGGCATGGGCCCATCCTCGCCCGCCGGCCCCGCTCCGGCCCGGTGGCCACCGCCGGCGCGGGCGCGCTTCGCCTCCGACGGTCGCCGACGGCTAGGCTGTCCTCCGGCCCGTTCCCCGGGGCCGCGCGCCTGTAGCTCAGGGGATAGAGCACCGCTCTCCTAAAGCGGGTGTCGCCAGTTCGAATCTGGCCAGGCGCACCGAACGACACCGTGCTCGCCGGGCGAGCCTGCTCAGCCGACGACGCGGACGGCGAGCACCTGGCACTGCACCGGGGACGACTCCGCGCAGACGTCGGCCCACACCTCGACGACGTCACCGTCGTCCAGGGCGTCGCCGTCGACCCGCCCGCCGTCCGCGTCCAGGACGACGGTGCTCGCGGACAGGAGTGCCATGCCCTCGTAGTAGGGGTCGGAGGCGTCGACGAGCCGCGGACCGCCGTCGTCGCGGTCGACGGCCCCGGCGACGTCCGCGGACCGGTCCGGCGGCACGGCGGGCCCGTCGGGGCGGTCGGCCGTGCACCCGGCCAGCGCCAGGGCGAGCGCGGTCACGAGGGGGAGCGCGAGGGGCGGTCGCGCGACGGGTGGTGGCGTGGGGAGACCGGCGCATCCTCGGATCCTCCCACCGCCGTCGTGCGGCCGGAACGGTCCTACGCGGACGCGGACGCGGGCGTGGACGGCGCGGGGGTCGGCGCCGTGCCGGTGCTCCCGCCCGTCTCTGCCTCGGCGCCCTCACCCGTTCCCGCGCCGGTCCCCTCGCCCGTGCCGGGGTCGGGCGTGGACGAGGGACCGGGGTCCGGCGTCGTCGGGTCCGGCGAGGGCTCCTGGGTGGGGCTCTCGGTGGGGTCCGGGGTCGGGGTCGTCGACGGCTCGTCCGTCGGCGTCGTCGACGGGGTCGGGGCAGGGTCCTGGGTCGGCACGGTCGACGGGTCCACGGCCGGGCCCGACGGCGGGGGCGTCGCGGGAGCGTCGGTCCCGGTCGAGCGCTCGCGGCTGATCGTCGTCCCTGAGCCCTCCACGCCTCGCACGGCGTCCGAGATCGGCTTGCCGATCGCGAGCTCGACCACGAGGACGACACCCATCACCACGACGAACAACGCGAGCGCCGACACGGTCAGGACCCGCCCGCGGCCGTAGCGGTCGACGAGCCGCAGCCAGGCGTTCTGCGGCTGCTCCGGGGCCACGGGGTCGCCGTCGGCCTCTCCGGTGGCGTCGCCGCCCGGAGCGAGGGCGCCCGTCGCCCCCGTGCCCGACCCCGCGTCCGGCGCCGAGCCGTCCACGACGACCGTCCCGCGCGGCACGCTCGCGACGGCGGTCGTGACGGTGGTGGTCGTGGCACGGTCGCGCGGGGTGCTCCCGCCGGTGGTCACCTGCACGACCTTGCCGACGACGGGCACGAGCTGCTCGCGCGTCTTCTGGATCGAGCGCGTGTAGACGTAGTTCGCGACGACGGTGAGGGCGCTCGCGATGCCGGCGCCGATGATCGTGCCGGCGGTCCCGAAGTACGACAGCAGCACCGTGGTGCTCACGGCGGCGAGCGCGCTCGCGACGACCTGCGTGAGGGAGAGCCGGGCCGGGGCCTCGCGCTCCTTCGCGGGCGCGGTCTCCGCGGCGGCACGTCCTGCCTCGCGGCCGGCGTCGTGGGTCGCGGGGCGCGGGGTGGAGTCGTCGCTGTCGGGGCGGGGTGCGGGGGGCGTCGTCACGTGGTGCGGGTCTCCGGTCGTCGGCGGGCAGGACCACCCGCCGCCACCGGCCGTGGACGACGGCCGCGCGCCAGGGACCGGCGTCGGGCCACGGGCGTCCTCCCACGGTAGGCCGCCCGTGTGGACCTCGCTCAGGGGCGTCGTGCCGGGGGCTCAGAGGAACGGGAGAGATCCTGTGACGCCGCCGGTCGGAGCGCCACGGCGGTGCGCGCCGGCGTCGCTCGTCGCGTCCCCGGGCGGGACGAGGCCCGGTGCCGCGGGCGGCGACGTATCCTGCCGAAGGGTCGCGTCGGCGCGTCACGCGGTGCGCGAGGACCTCGGGGTGTGGTGTGCGCCACAGGTCGCCGAGGCCGTCGCGGGCGTCGAATTCGCGGAATCCCGCGCATGTTGTGGACGCTCGTCCAGGTGGTTCTCAGGCGCTTCTGGGTCGCGCGGGTGATTCACCCGTCCAGTGCCGTGGGCCGTGTTGACGCCTGGCATCTCGCCGTGCAAGATTGTCCTCGACAGCGCGCATCGCCTGCCCCCTGCGCGGTGCGCGCTGTTTCACACTTCTCCGGGAGAACGCCCCGGAATAGTTCGGAACGACGGCCTCGGAACACGAATTCTCGTGATCCGGGGCCGTTCGTCGTCCTGCCTCCTCGTGACCTCGCGCACGACCGGCGGTCGGGCGGCCCCGGCACGCCGCCGCCCGACGGTCCGGGTCGTCGACCCTCCGGCGCGCCGCGCCGGGCCTCGCGAGGCGGCCGGTTAGCGTCGGAGGGTGAATGCCGCAGCCCGCACCAGCTCAGCCGCCCGGAGCGTGGCCGATCCTGCTCGGCTGCCCGCGACCGCTCCCGGCGAGACCGACCAGCCCTCCGCCGAGGCGGCCGACGTGACGCCGCCCCGCCCCGTGCTCGTCCCGGAGCCCACGACGGCCGACCTCGTCGACGAGGCCGTGGCACGGTGGCGCGCCGGGCTCGTCGAGCTCGCCGGCGGGTCGTCGCTCGCCGACGTCTCGCTGCTCGGCGACGCCGTCGTCGACCTGACGGCGGCCCACCCCTCCGGCGTCGCCCAGCTCTTCGCCGGGCGGCCGACCCGGCTCTCGAACCTGTTCCGCGAGGGCGGGTCGCTGCCCGCCGCGCGGCGCCGTGCGCGGGCCGTCGTGGTCCGCGCCGCCGAGCACGCCCAGCGCTACGGCGTCGCACCCACCTACCTGGCGATCGGCGTGGCGACCTGGACCCAGAGCCTCTCGGCGCCGCTGGCCGAGGACGACGTCGCGGCGCTGGCCCGGGTCGCCGGCCGCGCCCCCGCGACGGTCGTCCCGAGCGGGGAGGACGACGCCGTCGGCCCCGCAGCGGCAGGACCCGGCCCCGGCGACGCCACGGGCGAGGGCGGTCGTGCGGTCTCCGACGAGCGGGACGGGTCCGACGGCGCGCACGTCCCCGACGCGGGCCACCGGCCCCCGGGCGCGGTCGAGGAGACCGAGCAGGAGCCGACGTCCCGCACCGTGCGCGCCCCGGTGCTCCTGCGGCCCCTGACCGTCACCCCGCGCGGGGACGGCGAGACCGACTACGAGCTGACGCTCGAGCCGACGGCCGAGATCAACCCGCTCCTCGCGCGCACGCTGCGCGCCCACGGCGCGCTCCTCGACCCCGTGACGCTCGCGCGCTCCACGTTCACCGGCGCGGGCTTCGACCCCGGCGACGCGACCCGCCGCATCGCCGCGCTCGGCGAGGCCGTCCTCGACGACTTCGACCTGACCCACCGCGTCCTCGTCGGCACGTTCGTGCACCCGGGGCAGGTCCTCGTCGACGACCTCGACGAGCTGGCGCCCGCGCTGGAGCGCCACGAGGTCGTCGCCGCGCTGGCCGGGGACGAGCGCTCCGCCACCGCGCTGCGCGCCGAGCTGCCCGCGCCGCGCGTCGGCGACGCGGACCCCGTGCACGAGCGCGGCGCCGGCGACCTCGACCCGTCCCAGCGCCACGTCGTCGACGTGCTCGCGAGCGGGTCGCACCTCTTCGTCGACGCACCCGCCGGGTCCGACGTCGCGGGCACGCTCGCGGCCGTCGTCGCCGAGGCCGCGGCGTCGGGGCGCCACGTGCTGTACGTCCCGGGCCACCGCCGGGCCGCGGACGCGCTCCTCGCGCGGCTCGGCGAGCTCGGCCTGGGCGGCCTCGTGCTCGACATCGTCCCCGAGCCGACCTGGCGCGAGACCGCGTCGCACCGCCTCCTGTCCGCGATGGCGACCGAGCCCGAGCCGGGCGAGGACGAGGACCTCGCGCGCACGCGCGACGCGCTGCTCGGCGCGCGCGCCCGGCTCGCCGGGTACATCGAGGCGCTGCACCTCGTGCGCGACCCGTGGGGCGTGTCCGCCTACGACGCGCTCCAGGCGCTCGCCCGCCTCACCGCCGAGCGACCGGCGCCCGACACCCGGGTACGCCTGACGACGGAGGTCGTGCTCGGCGTCGGGCCGCAGCGCGAGCGTGTCGCAGCGGAGCTGCGCGAGGCCGCCCTGCTCGGTGCCTTCACCACGCGCGCGACCTCGACCCCCTGGTACGGCGCCGCCCTCACGACGCCCCAGGAGGCCCACGACGCGCTCGTGCGCGTCGAGCGCCTCCGCACGCACACGCTCCCGCAGCTGCGCGCACAGGTCGAGCAGGTCGCCCAGCGCACGGGGCTCACGCCCGCGACGACGCTGCGCCAGTGGGGCGACCAGCTCACCATGCTCGGGGGCATGCGCGGGACGCTCGACGTGTTCCAGCCCCTCATCTTCGAGCGCACCGCGCAGGACATGGTCGAGGCGACCGCGACGAAGCAGTGGCGTGCGGAGCGCGGCATCGAGATGGGCTGGTTCGCCCGCAGGCGGCTGCACCGCCAGGCGCGCGACATGGTCCGTCCCGGCGTCCGCGTGCCCGACCTGCACGCCGCGCTCGTCGAGGTGCAGGCGCAGCGCGCGGTCTGGCAGGAGCAGTGCCCGCGCGGCGGCTGGCCCGTGCTGCCCGAGGGGCTGTCCGCGATCGAGGACACGCACGAGGCCGTGCGCATCGACGTGGAGGAGCTCGAGCCCGCGCTCGACGGGACGCCCGGTGGCCGGGACCTCCTCGACACGCCGCTCGACGCGCTCGCGGCGCGCCTCGACGCGCTCGCCGAGGACGCCGAGTCCCTCGACTCCCTCCCGGCGCGCACCGCGATCCTGCGCCGGCTCACCGACCTCGGCCTCGGCGAGCTCCTCGCCGACCTCGCGGCCCGCCGCGTCGAGCCCGACTTCGTGGGCCCCGAGCTCGAGCTCGCGTGGTGGAGCTCGGTCTTCGAGCAGGTGCTCGCCCAGGACCAGGCCCTGGCGGGGCAGGACGGCGCCGGTCTCGACGCGCTCGCGCGCCGGTTCCGCGACCTCGACCGCACGCACGTCGCGTCGCTCGCGGCACCCGTCCGCGCGGCGGTCCGCGAGCACCTCGGGACCGCGATGCGCGAGCACCGCGACGAGGCCGAGGACCTGTTCACCGAGCTGCTCGAAGGTCGCCTCGTGAGCCTGCGGGAGACGGCCGAGAAGCACCCCGCCGTGCTGCGGCGCCTGCGACCCGTGCTCGTCGCCACGCCGACCCTCGTGCCGCACCTCGTCCCCGCGACACGCACCGTCGACCTCGTCGTCCTCGACGCGATCGAGCACTCACCCGTCGAGCTCGTGCTCTCCGCGCTCGCCCGTGGCCGACAGGTCGTCGCGGTGGGGGACCCGCGCGCCGCCTCGACCGACACCGTGCGCGAGCTCGCCGAGCTGCTCCCGACGGTCGAGCTGCTCGCCGACGGCTCGCGGCGCGACCCCTTCGTCACGACCTTCCTCGCCGAGCACGGCTACGACGGCGTCCTGCGCCCCGCGCCCCTGCCGCGCGCCGAGGTCCTCGTCCAGCTCGACGTCGTCGACGGCGCCGGCATGCCCGACCCGGCGTCCGGCGCGGTCGAGAGCACCCAGGCCGAGGTCGACCGGGTCGTGGAGGTCGCCATCGAGCACGCGCTCACGCGGCCCGACGAGTCCCTCGCGATCGTCACCGTCACGCCCCTGCACGCCGACCGCATCCGCGACGCCCTCCTCGTCGAGGTGCGCCAGAACCCCGCGCTCGCCGGATTCTTCTCCGGGGCGCGGGAGGAACCGGTGGTCGTCGCCGACGTCTCCGGCGTCGCCGGGCTCGTGCGCGACACGATCGTCCTGTCCGTCGGTTTCGGCCGCACCCCGCACGGGCGGGTGCTCCACCGGTTCGGCATCCTCAACACCCCCGGCGCCGAGGCCATGCTGCTCGACTCGGTCGGCGCGACCCGCCGCCGGCTCCACGTCGTGTCGTGCTTCACCGCGGGCGACCTCGACCCCGAGCGGCTGCGCGGCGCCGGCGCCCGGCTGCTCGCGGAGGTCCTCGACCTCGCCGAGCAGCGCAGCGGCGCCGCCGACCAGGTGACCCTCGGCAACGGCGTCGACCTCGGCGGCAGCCC
The DNA here is from genome assembly GCF_051844275.1 of Cellulosimicrobium sp. CpK407. Taxonomy (NCBI): domain Bacteria; kingdom Bacillati; phylum Actinomycetota; class Actinomycetes; order Micrococcales; family Promicromonosporaceae; genus Cellulosimicrobium; species Cellulosimicrobium sp. CpK407. The sequence continues at coordinate 50,977 of NZ_JBGNYC010000021.1, read as the reverse complement.
CGACCGGCTCGTGCTCGACCTCGCCGAGAGGCTCTGGCGGGCCGGCCTCGTCGTCGAGACCGACTACGGCATCGGCGACGGCGACCGCATCCCGCTCGTCGTCGGCCACCCCGACCTGCCCGGCGAGCTCCTCGTCGCAGTCCTCACCGACGACGCCGCCTACGTCGCCGAGCGCAGCGTGCGCGTGCGGGACCGGCAGGTGGCCGAACGCCTCGAGCGCATCGGGTGGACCGTCGCCCAGGTGTGGTCCGCCGCCGCGTTCCTCGACCCCGCCAAGGAGGCCGAGCGCATCCGGCGGGTCGTGCAGGCGGTGCGCGACGCGCGGCTGCCCGAGACGGGCGGTGTCGCGCAGACCGGCGGCGGCGACCGGATCGTCGTCGTGCCGGTGATCGACGACGACGAGCAGCACGGCGACGACGACCTGTAGATCGGCGTCGCGTGCTCCGCTGCACGCGTGGTCGGTCGGCGGCCTCTGGTCGCCCTGGGTGCGGGGTCGGGGGGCGTGCGCGCCGTCTACCATCCGCGCCGCTCGTTCCTCGCGTCGCTCCCGCCAGGCCCGCCACGACGGCGCGCACGCCCCCCGACCCCGCTGCGTCGTCTCACGGCGGCGGATCTCGCCAGGCCCGCCACGACCCGGCGCCGCCTCCCACCCCGCCACGTCGTCTCACCGTGGGCCGGTTGCTTGCGATCTCGTCGCTGAGCCGCCGCCGTCCGTCGCACCGTGGCCCTGGTGCGCGGGCCCGGCGTAGTCCGCGCTGTCGAGCACGCGTGCGACCACGGCCGCGTCGCCTGGGTTACGACCTGGCGTCGTGCAGGTCACCCTGTCGCGGCTCCCGCGTGGGCTGTCCTCGCGTATCTCAGTGGCCTGAGCAGGTGGTGGCTGACGTCGGGCGCTCGGGCGGTGCGACGATGGAGGCGTGAGCACCACGTCCGACCCGAGTCCTGACCGCCCGCACGACGTGCCCGACGGCGCGGTGCGGCGTCGGCGGCCGCGGCGGGCCGTGCGACGGGGGACGGAGAGCGAGGTCGTGTCCGGGGTGAGCGCCGACGAGCGGTCCGAGGGCTGGGGCGACGAGGCGGCGCCGGGTCGTGGGGGCCGGGGCGAGAACGACGACCGGCTGCTCGGGGACGTCCCGCCGCACTACGGGCGGCACTGACCGCGCGCTACCGACCGCGCGCTGATGCGCCGAACCCGGGGTCGTTCCCCACTCTCGGCGTGAGGTGAGGAGCGACCCCGGGTTCGTCCGAGGGGCGCCGCGGGGCGTGGGTCAGGTGGCGGTGGGGGTGTGCTCAGAGGTCGCGCGGCGGCGTCGGGCCGCCGGGTGCTCGGCCCGGGCCGCTGCCGGCCTGGGCGGCGAGGAGGTCGCGGATCTCCTGGAGGACGCGCACGTCCTCCGCCGGTGCCTCGGGCTCGGGCTCGACGTCCTGCTTGCGACGCTCGGCGAGCTTGTTCATCGGGAGGACGATGACGAAGTAGAGCGCGATCGCGATGATGAGGAACTGCAGGATCGCGTTGAGGATGCCGCCGACGGAGAGGACGGAGGCCTCGACGTCGCCGTGGGCTGGCCGCAGCGTGATGTCCCACAGGTTGGAGATGTCCGGCTTGCCAAAGATGGCGCCGATGATCGGGTTGATCAGGTAGGTGACGATCGCGTCGACGACCGAGGAGAACGCCGCGCCGATGACGACGCCGACCGCCAGGTCGATCGCGTTGCCTCGGAGCACGAACTCCTTGAATCCCTGGAACACGCCCTTCATGTGCTGCTTCCCTCTCCGGTCGGTGGTCCGCGTGGCGGCGGCGCCACGACAGGTGCACGCGCGATCCTCCCAACGCGGGCGCCGCCCGGCAACGGCCTCGCCCGGCGGGTCGGGCACCGGTCGTCGGTTCACCCGTCGGCGCGACCGGGCCGTCCGTCAGGGGACGAGGACGGCCGTGACGCTCGCCTGTCCGCTCACGGCGGCGAGGCGGACGGCCTCCTCGGGACGCACGGCGACGAGCGTCACGACGTCCGTGCCCGACCCGCCCGTGCCGAGCAGCCCGCCCCCGTCGTCGGGCTCCGGTGCGGGCACGACGACGGCCGCGCGGGCGAGGTAGGGATCCGCGGCCGGCGGCTGCTGTCCGTCGGTCGGCGCTCCGGCGAGCGCCGTCGTCAGCGCCTGGTCGCCGGCGGCGAGCAGGTCGACGCGGTCTCCCGGGCCGAGGAGGGCGGCGACACCGGGGTCGAGCCGGACGGGTGCGACGACCGTGCCCGCGGGAGCCGCGGCGGCGAGCTCGCCGCCGGCCACGAGCGCGTCCTGCAGCAGGGTGCCCGCGGGCAGGGCGACGGTCGCGCGGCGTCCGACCACGTCGTCGGGCCGGGCCGCGGAGCCCGCCGGGACGAGCTCCGCCGCCACGGGGTCCACGCGGAGGTCCGCGTCCGTCAGCACGGCGCCCGCGGGCACCTCGCGCGTCGTGACGACCGCCGGCGCGGTCGGTGGTGGGGGAGGGCGGAGCGCCCCGACGGCCACGGACGCCGCGACCCCGCAGCACAGCGCGGCCACGACGAAGCGGGAGCGCCACCACACCCCGCGCAGCAGCCGACGCCGCGCCGTCGAGCGGTCGGGTCGCGGGCGGGGATCCGGCGGGCGGGGGGAGCGCAGCATGGGCGCGACCGTAGCGGCGCGCGCGCCCGGGGCAGACGCGGGCCGGTCCGGCCCTGTGGACGGGGCGCGTGGTCGAAGCCCGCCGACGCCGCCCGGTGCAGGCTGTGGTCGACCGCCGTCGTCCGGGGCGCCTCGGTCTGACGCCCCGGGCGTCAGGTCAGGAGGACGCGGTCGAGCCGCTCGACGACGAGGTGCTGCTCGTGCCGCCGGACGCGCTGCTCGTGCCGGACGCGGCGGAGGAAGCGGCGGGCTTCGCGGCGGCGGGCGCCGTCGACGACTTCCCGCCCGAGCGCGAGTCCGTGCGGTAGAAGCCCGAGCCCTTGAACGTCACACCGACGGAGGAGAACACCTTGCGCAGGCGCCCCGAGCACTCGGGGCACACCGTCAGGGCGTCGTCGCTGAACGACTGGTGGATGTCGAAGGCGTGACCGCAGGCGGTGCACGTGTACGCGTAGGTGGGCACGGGTTCTCCTCGTTCACGAGACGGCCGTCGGGGCGGCCACCGGCAGGTCGGGATCGGGTCGGTCTCGGCCGGGTCGTCGGTGTCAACACCGCCTGGCACTCGAAACTTCCGAGTGCTAATCATACGCGGAGCGGCGCTCGCCCAGGGCCGGGGTAGTCTCGCATCCGTGTCTGCGCACGAACCCGCCGAGGCCCCCGCCGGTGACGCCGTCCCCGGTACCGACCCCGCGAACCCCGTCGAGACCGCGGCCCCGCCCCGGCGTCGTCGGTCCGGCCGTCGGCGCGTCCTGATCGGCGTGGCCGTGCTGCTCGTCCTCGCGCTCGTCGCGGGGGCCGCGCTCGTCGTCGTCACCGTGCGCCGGCCGCTGCCGCAGACCTCCGGCCAGGTCGAGCTCCCCGGGCTCGACGCCCAGGTCACGGTGCTGCGCGACGCCCAGGGCGTGCCGCAGATCTACGCCGACACCCCCGAGGACCTCTTCCGCGCCCAGGGCTACGTCCAGGCGCAGGACCGCTTCTTCGAGATGGACTACCGCCGGCACGTCACCGCGGGTCGGCTCGCGGAGCTCGTGGGCGACAACCCCGACGCGATCGCCGCCGACACCGTGACGCGGACCTTCGGCTGGCGGCAGGTCGCCGAGGAGGAGTGGGACGTCGTCTCGCCCGAGACGAAGGCGTACCTCCAGGCCTACGCCGAGGGCGTCAACGCGTACCTCGAGAACCGCAGCCCGTCCGAGATCGCGATCGAGTACACCGTGCTCGGCCTCCAGGTCGACGTCGCCGAGCCCGAGCCCTGGGACCCCGTCGACTCGCTCGCCTGGCTCAAGGCGATGGCGTGGGACCTGCGCGGCAACTACGACGACGAGCTCGAGCGCGCGCTGTCGTTCAGCACCCTCCAGGACACGGCCCGCGTCGCCGCGCTCTTCCCCGCCTACCCGTCCGAGGTCAACGCGCCGATCCTCGACCCCGGCGAGCTCGACAACCCCCAGCAGGTCGCGCTCGAGCTCGGCCCCGAGGCGCGCGCCGCGTACGGCTCGGACCACCTCCGGGGCGCGCTCGAGGCCGCCGACCGCGCGCTCGACGCCGTCCCCGTGCTCGTCGGGCGCGGCGAGGGCACCGGCTCCAACTCGTGGGTCGTCTCCGGCGAGCACACCGTCAGCGGCAAGCCGATCCTCGCGAACGACCCGCACCTCGCCCTCGGTGCCCCCGGGATCTGGGCCCAGGTCGGGCTGCACTGCAACGAGGTCGGGCCGCAGTGCGGGTTCGACGTCGCGGGCTTCTCGTTCGCCGGCTTCCCCGGCGTCATCATCGGGCACAACGCGCAGCTCGCGTGGGGCCTGACGAACATGGGCGCCGACGTCACCGACTTCTTCGTCGAGCGCGTGCGCGACGACACCTACCTGCGCGGTGACGAGTGGGTGCCGCTCGAGACCCGGACCGAGACGCTGCACGTCGCCGGCGGCGAGGACGTGGACCTCGAGATCCGCTCGACCGTGCACGGGCCGATCGTCTCCGAGGCGATCCCCGCGACCGAGTCCGCCGTCGACACCCCCGCCCTGGACACCCGCCTGGGCGAGTACGCCGTCTCGCTCCAGTGGACGGCGCTCGAGCCGGGCCGGACCGCCGACGCCGTCTTCGCGTTCAACCTCGCCCAGGACGCCGACGACATGCAGGCCGCCGCGGCGCTCTTCGAGGTGCCCGCGCAGAACATCGTCTTCGCGACGGCGGACGGCCACATCGGCTACCAGGCACCCGGGAAGATCCCCGTCCGCCAGGCGGTGCCCGACGCCGAGGTGCCCTCCGACGGCACGTGGCCCCGCGACGGCTCCGACGAGCGCTACGACTGGCAGGGCTACGTCCCGAGCGAGCAGATGCCGCGCGTCGTCGACCCGGCCGAGGGGTTCATCGTGGCCGCCAACCAGGCGGTGCTGCCCGCCGGCGTCGCGCCGTTCCTCACCACCGACTGGGACTACGGCTACCGCTCGCAGCGCATCCGCCAGCTCCTCGAGGCCGAGATCTCCGCCGGACGACCCGTCGACGTCGACACGATGAACGAGATCCAGACCGACGACCGCAGCCCCTACGCCGAGGTGCTCGTGCCGCTCCTGCTCGACCAGGAGATCGACGACGGCTTCGCCGCCGAGGGCCAGGCGCTCCTCGCGGACTGGGACTACCGGACCGACACCGACTCCGCCGCGGCCGCCTACTTCGCCGCCGTCTGGCGCAACCTGCTCCAGCTCACCTTCTGGGACGACCTGCCCGAGTCGGCGCGCCCGAACGGCGGGAGCCGCTGGCTCGCGGTCGTGCAGAACCTCCTCGAGAACCCGACAGACCCGTTCTGGGACGACCGTCAGACCGTGAGCGTCGTGGAGACGCGCGACGAGGTCCTCACGCAGGCGCTCGTGTCCGCGCGCCTCGACCTGACCGTCGAGCAGAGCAAGCAGCCCTCCGACTGGGCCTGGGGCAAGCTCCACGTGCTCGCGCTGGAGCACCCGATCCTCGGCGGCGAGTCCATCCCCGGCCCCGTCCGCAACTGGGTCAACCCCGACCCCGTCGGCATGCCCGGCGGCTCCTCGATCGTCAACGCCACCGCGTGGGACGCGGCGTCCGGGTCGTTCGACGTGACGGCCGGCCCGTCGATGCGGATGGTCGTCGACCTCGACGACCTCGACCGCTCCACCTGGGTCACCGTCACGGGCACGTCCGGCCACCCCGCGTCCCAGCACTACGCGGACCAGCTCAAGACCTGGGCCCGGGGCGCGACCTACGACTGGCCGTTCTCCACCCAGGCCGTCGCCGACGCGAGCAAGGACGAGCTCACCCTCGTCCCGTAGTCCCGGGGTCGGTTCACGGCCCGCAGGGTCGGGTCCGCTGGTCTGCTCGGGTCGAGTGCCCGCGGGTCGGGTCCGCTGGTCTGCTCGGGTCGAGTGCCCGCGTGGTCGGGTCCGCGGTGGGGTCGGACCGTGTGCTGGGACTGGCGCACCGTCACCCTGGTCATTCGGGCCGGGGTTCTAGGAGTGCGCCTCTGACGTCCTGCGCACACGGTCCGACCCCACCGCTCGTCCTGTCCGTCACCGCACGACCCGCGGCCCGGGTCTGGCGGTCACGCTCGGCCCGGGCGCGCCGCCGTGCCACCGATGGCGGATGGCCCCGGCTGAGATGCGAGAAGTTGCCCCTCCGGGCCCCGTATCAGGGGCCACTTCTCGCATCTCGTCACCACGCGCGCCCCGTGGCGACGGAGCGGCAGCCCGAGCGGTCACCCACGTCAGCCCGACCGCGCGGGCGGCGGGTCTGTACCGACCGAACCAGCCCGACCGCGGGGTCGTGGAGCCGGCCCGGGCGGCGGGGCTACGGGAGCCAGCGCCAGCCGAGGGGGGTCGCGACGGCGTCGACGGTCTTGTCGTGGGGCTCGACCGGGAGCGGGCGGTCGGAGGCGTCGTAGACCTCCTCGGGGAAGACGACGGCGACGACCTTGGTCCCGGGGCGCAGGTGCTCGAGCGCGCGGTCGTACCAGCCGCCGCCCTGGCCGAGCCGGACGCCGCGCGAGTCGACGGCGAGCGCGGGGGCGACGACGACGTCGGCCTGGGCGATGGCCTCGGCGCCGAGCGACGGGGTGCCGGGTTCGGGGGGTCGGCCAGGGGCGCGGACCTGGAGGTCGGCGGGGCCGTCGTACAGGGCCCAGTCGCGCTGCAGGCCGGCGCCGAGCACGGGCAGCAGGACGCGCACGCCGCGCGCGGAGAGGCGTTCGAGCATCTCCGTGGTGCCGGGCTCGGCGGGCCGGGCGGCGTAGGTCGCGACGCACGTGGCGGCGGCGACCTCGGGGATGGTCTCCACGACGTCGGCGATCGCGGCGGCCGCTTCCTTGCGGAGCCGCTCGGACCGCGCCTGGCGGTTGGTGCGGATGGCCTTGCGGAGGATCTCCTTCGCGTCCTCGGCTTCGATGCTTCCGTGCAGGGGGTACGGCTGGACCGGGCCACTCATGTCCCTATTGTCACCCGGCTCGGGGTTCCTCGCGGACGCAGCGCGGGTGACCTTCGGCCCTGGTGGTCCGGATCGGGTTCCTTCGACGGGTCTCGGGTGCCTATGATCGGGGAGAGCCAGTAGTTCGGACTCCTGACAAATGAGTCGTTGTCCGACAGAGGTCGACCAGTGAGGACGCCATGACCGCGACGACGCCCGCGAAGCCCAGCGCCACGACCCCGCGACCGCGAGGGGGCGCGCACAGCCGGACCGCGAGGGCCGCCGTCGTGCTCGCCGCGGGGCACGACGCCGCGTCGCGCGACCTCCTGTCCCAGCCGCTGGGGAGCGCGACCGTCGTCGAGCTGGCCGTGGCGAACGTCCGGCGCGTGGTGGACGCGAGCCGCATCGTCGTCGTGGTGGCGCCGGACGACCCGACCGTGCGCGAGCTGCTCGGCGAGGACGTCGTCTACGTGGAGCAGGAGGCGCCGCTCGGCACGGGTGACGCGGTCCTCGCGGCGCGCGGGGCGGTCGCGTCGGTGCTGGGGCTCGGCGTCGACGAGCCGGTGCTCGTCGCGTACGCGGACACGCCCCTCCTGCGCTCGGAGTCGCTCCTGGGACTGCTCACCCGCCACACGCTCACGGGCGCCGACCTGTCGCTCCTCTCGGCCGTCGTGGACGACCCAGACGGCTACGGCCGTGTGGTGCGCGCCGAGGGCGAGATCACCGCGATCCTCGAGTCGTCCGAGGCGGGCGACGTGGCGGAGCCGCGCACGGAGATCAACGTGGGCGCGTACGTGGCGGCGCCGGGGCTGCTGTTCGGCGAGCTCGAGCGCATGGCGTCCGACGGCGAGCACCGGCTCACGGAGCTCGCCCGCCGCGTCATCGGCGCGGGGAAGCGGATCTCGTCGTACCGGATCGTCGACGTCGACGAGGTCCGCGGCATCAACACGCCGGACGAGCTCGCGCAGGCGGCGGACATCGTCCTCAAGCGCCTGTTCGTCCCGAAGAAGAACACGGACACCAAGATCGTGTTCGGCACGGGCGGCTGGCGCGCGGTCATCGGCGAGGGGTACACGCTCGCGAACGTGCGCCGGCTGTGCCAGGCGATCGCGAACGAGACGATCCGCCGCGGCCTCGACGGCAAGGGCGTCGTGATCGGCGGCGACCGGCGCTTCCTCTCGCGCGAGTCGGCTATCGCCGCGGCCGAGGTCTTCGCGGGCAACAACATCGCGGTCACGCTCCTGCCCGACGACGTCCCGACCCCGCTCGTGACGTTCGCCGCGCCCTACCTCGGGGCGGCGTACGGGATCATCGTCACGTCGAGCCACAACCCGCCCGAGTGGAACGGCATGAAGGTGTTCCGCCAGGACGGCTCGCTCCCGCTCGACGACGAGACGGACCGCTACCAGGACGAGGCGAACGCGCTGTCGGTCGACGACGTCATCACACTCGACATCGACGTGGCCCGCCGCACGGGCGTCGTGGTCGACCGGTCGCTCACCGACCCCTACGTCGACGCGATCGAGAAGATCATCGACGTCGAGGCGGTGCGCGGCTCCGACCTGCAGGTCGTCGTCGACCCGATGTACGGCACGAGCCAGCTCACGCTCGGCACGATCCTGTCCGACATGCGCGTGCGCTCGGAGTTCATCCACGCGGCGCACAACCCGCTGTTCGGCGGCGTCGCGCCGGCGCCGGACCTGCAGCGCCTGAGCACGCTCGTGACGATGATCCAGCAGGGCGGGGGTCGCTACGACCTCGGCATGGCCACGGACGGCGACTCCGACCGCATCGGGATCGTCGACGAGACCGGCGAGTACATCTCGACGAACGACCTCCTCCTCCTCCTCTACTGGTACCTGCACGAGGTCCGCGGCGAGAAGGGCGGCGTCGTGCGCAACCTCGCGACGACGCACCTGCTCGACCGGCTCGCCGCGCACTTCGGCGAGGAGTCGCGCGAGGTCAAGGTCGGCTTCAAGCACGTCACGGCGGGCATGGAGGAGATCGGCGCCGTGCTCGGCGGCGAGTCGTCGGGCGGTCTGACGATCCGCGGCTGGATCCTCGGCAAGGACGGCATCTTCGCGTGCGCCCTGGTGGCCGAGATGCTGGCTCGCACGGGCAAGCGGATCTCCGAGCTGCGCGCGATGATCTACGAGATCACGGGTCGCCTCTACACGCTCGAGGCGGGCGTGCCGGCGACGCCGGAGATGCGCGTCGAGGTGCCGCGGCGCCTCGAGGCGGAGCCGCTCACGCACGTCGGCCCGTACCCCGTCGTCTCGGTCTCCCACCTCGACGGCACCAAGATCCTCCTCGAGAACGACAACTGGGCGCTCCTGCGGTTCTCCGGCACCGAGCCCGTCCTGCGCATGTTCGTCGAGGCCGACTCTCCCGAGAAGGCCGCCGAGCTCCTCGAGTGGCTCCAGGGGTTCGTCACCGCCGGCGTGTGACGGCGCCGGACCTTCCCACCCTGCCCGACCCCCCCGCCCCCCCAGCCCCACCCCCCACGACAGGAACCAGAGCAACGATGCGCTACGGCCACTTCGACACCGCGCACGACGAGTACGTCGTCGAGCGCCCCGACGTCCCCGTCTCGTGGACGAACTACCTCGGCACCCGGGACATGTGCACGGTCCTGTCGCACAACGGCGGCGGGTACTCGTACTTCAAGAGCTCGCAGTACGGGCGCATCTCGCGCTTCCGCCAGAACGGCGTCCCCCTCGACCGCCCCGGGCACTACGTGTACCTGCGCGACGACGCGGACGGCGACTACTGGTCGGTGTCGTGGCAGCCGGTCGGCAAGCCGTTCGTCGGTCCCGACGAGGAGCTCGACCCCGCGGGGGGCGCGGGCCGCTGGACCACGCGGCACGGACTGAGCTACACGACGTTCCGCTCCGAGTACAAGGGCATCGACGCCGAGCAGACGGTCTTCATCCCGCTCGACGACGACGTGGAGCTGTGGGACGTGCGGGTCACCAACACCACCGACGAGGTGCGTGAGCTCACCGTGGGGTCGTACGTGGAGTTCAGCTTCCACACGATCACGATCGACAACCAGAACCTGCAGATGTCGCTCTACGCGTCCGGCTCCTCGTACGAGGACGGGATCATCGAGTACGACTTCTACTACGAGCCCTGGACGTACCACTACTTCGCGTCGAGCGAGACGCCGTCGTCGTACGACTCGCTGCGCGACAACTTCGTCGGGCCGTACCGGACCGAGACCAACCCGGTCGCGATCGAGCGCGGCGAGGGCTCGAACCAGAGCGCGACGACGCAGAACCACTGCGGCGCGCTGCTGCACAAGGTGACGCTCGCGCCGGGCGAGACCAAGCGCCTCGTCTTCATGCTCGGGTATGGCTCGCGCGACGAGGCCGGCCGCGCGATCCAGGCGAAGTACTCCGACGTCGCCGCCGTGGACCGTGAGCGCGAGCGCTTGCGCGACTACTGGCGCGCCAAGCAGGACAAGCTCCGCATCCGCACCCCCCACGAGGGCATGAACACGATGATCAACGCCTGGACGCTGCTCCAGGCCGAAACGTGCGTCGTGTGGTCGCGCTTCGCGTCGTTCGTCGAGGTCGGCGGACGTGCGGGTCTCGGGTACCGCGACACCGCGCAGGACGTCATGAGCGTCATCCACTCGAACCCTACGAAGACGCGCCAGCGCATCGTCGAGCTCCTGCGGGCCCAGACGGAGGCGGGCTACGGCCTGCACCTGTTCGACCCCAAGGCGTTCGACCCCGACGCCGAGAAGCTGCCCGACGTCCCGTCGCCGACGATCGTCCCGACGGTCGACCCGAAGGACCTCATCCATGGGCTCGAGGACACGTGCTCGGACGACCACCTGTGGCTCGTGCCGTCGGTCGTCGAGTACGTCAAGGAGACGGGCGACCGCTCGTTCCTCGACCTGGAGATCCCGTTCGCCGAGGGCACGCCCGCCACGGTGTACGACCACCTGGTCCGGGCGCTCGAGTTCTCCGCGCAGCAGGTGGGCCAGAACGGCGTGGCGCTCGGTCTGCGCGCGGACTGGAACGACTGCCTCAACCTCGGCGGCGGCGAGACGTCGCTCGTGACGTTCCTGCACGCGTGGGCGATCGGCGCGTTCCTCGAGATCGCGGAGCCGCTCGCGGCCGCGGGCGACGAGCGCGCCGAGGCGGATGTCGCGCGGTTCACGGCCGAGCGCGAGCGCATCGCCAAGGTCGCGGACGCCCAGCTCTGGGACGGCCGGTGGTGGATCCGCGGGTACACGCGCGACGGCGTGAAGATCGGCTCGGCCGAGAACGAGGAGGGCAAGATCTTCCTCGAGCACCAGGCGTGGCCCGTCATCGCCGGGATCACGAGCCAGGAGCGCGGCGAGGCGTCGATGGACGCGGTGCGCGAGCTGCTCGGCTCCGAGTACGGCAACCACCTCAACTGGCCGGCGTTCACGAAGGTCGACGACACGGTCGGCTTCGTGACGCGCGTGTACCCGGGCATCAAGGAGAACGCCGCGATCTTCTCGCACCCCAACGCGTGGCCGATCATCGCGGAGGCGATGCTGGGCCGCGGCGACGAGGCGGTGCAGTTCTACGACGCGATCCTGCCGTACCACCAGAACGACAACATCGAGACCCGCGGGGCGGAGCCGTACGCGTACGTCCAGTTCCTCTACGGTCGCGACCACGAGTGGTTCGGCAAGGCGCAGAACCCGTGGCTCACGGGCACGGCCGGCTGGATGTACACCGCCGTGACCAAGTACGTCCTCGGCGTGCGCCTCGCGCTCGACGGCCTCGTCGTCGACCCGTCTATCCCGAAGGACTGGGACGGGTTCGAGGTGCGCCGCGAGTGGCGCGGCGCCGTCTACGACATCGAGGTCCGCAACCCCGACCACGTGTCGAAGGGCGTGCGCTCGGTGACGGTCGACGGCGTCGAGCACGACCCGGCGAGCCCGATCCCCGCGCTGCCGGAGGGCGCCGAGGCGAAGGTCGTCGTCACGCTCGGCTGATCCCTGGTCGCACCACCGGGTGCCCCCGTCACCGGTCGGTGGCGCGCGGGCGCCCGGTGGTGTCACCCTGTGCACCGAGGACCGGGCACCCGCCCGGGCCCGCCGACAGCTCCGAGGACGGTCACCGCCGCATGACGCACAAGATCACGCGCGGCTGGACCGTCACCAAGCCGTGGCCCGTGACCCTGCGGGACGACACGCTGGGCGGGTCGATCGTCCTGCGGCCGCTGCGCCGTCGGGACGCGAACGCGTGGATGCGCCTGCGCGCGCACAACGCGGACTGGCTCGAGCGCTGGGAGGGCACGTCGCCGCGCCCCGGCACCGGGGGAGGGCCGCCGACGTTCGCCGAGTACGTCCGCGTGCTGTCCGCCCAGGCGCGGGCCGGCTCGTCGCTGCCGTTCGCCGTGGAGCTGGACGGCGAGCTCGTCGGCCAGCTCACGGTCTCCTCGATCACGTACGGGTCGCTGTGCGGCGCGAGCATCGGCTACTGGGTGAGCGAGCACGTCGCGGGCCGGGGTGTCATCCCGACGTCCGTGGCGATGGCGACGGACTACTGCTTCGCGGTCCTCGGCCTGCACCGCATCGAGATCAACATCCGGCCGGAGAACGGCCCGAGCCTGCGCGTCGTGGAGAAGCTGGGCCTGCGCGACGAGGGCGTGCGCGAGCGGTACCTGCACATCCAGGGGGCCTGGCGCGACCACCGCACGTTCGCGATCACCAGCGAGGAGGTCCCGGACGGGCTCCTCGCGCGGTGGCAGGCGACGCGCCGCGAGAGCATCTGAGCCGACCGACACGCCGGAGCGCGTGCGGACCGTGGCCGCACGCCTCGCCTACGGTCGTGATGTGGAATCGGCCTCGGGGATCGTCGCGCTCGCGGTGTTCCTGCTGTGGGTCGGGTTCTACGTCCCGCACCGGGTGCGTCACCGGCAGCAGCTGCTGGAGGCGCGCACGGACGACCGCTTCTCCGGTTCCCTGCGCGTCCTGGCCGTCGCCGGCCCGGGCGGCGGGGGCTCGGGCGGCTGGGACGCGCGGCTCGACGGCGTCGCGGCCGTCGCGTCGATCGGCCCGGGGCCGTCCGCAGACGGTGGTCGTACCCTCCTCGGGGGTGCGGGGACGCAGGACCGGCCGGACGGCCGGACGCACGAGGAGGAGGGATCGCACGCCATGGGGAGCACCGACAGCGCGTCACCCTCGCGCGGGGCACCGCCACGCCGTCAGCCGGCGTCCGAGCAGTCCCGCCTCGCCCTCCTCGAGCGGCGCGCCGCCGCGGCGCGCCGCCGTCTCGCGCTCACGGTCGTGCTGCTGCTCGCGAGCGTCGCGGTGTGGGCCGTCGTCGCGCTCGGGTACCTCCCGTGGTGGGCCGGCGTGGTCCCGACGGCGTTCCTCGGGCTCGTGCTCGTGCTGGGCCGTCGGGCGGTGCTCGCCGCGCAGCGCTCCGACGCCGCGTGGCTGGCCGAGCGTCGCGCCGCCGCCCGTGCCGCGCGCGGGACCGTCCTGGGGGCGCCGCCCGCGCCCCGGGGGGCGCGGCCCCGCGTCACCGGCCGCGCCGTGCACGGCTCCCAGGTGAGCACGCAGATGATCCCGCGCGTCACGCCCCAGGACCTCGCGCGGGCGAACGCCACGGCGGCCGCGCTCTCCGGAGAAGGCCCCTTCGGGGCGTCGCCGCGCGAGCGCGTCACGGCTCCGAGCACGACCACGGCCGAGGACCCCGGCTCCGAGGAGCCTGCGTCTGCGCGCGTCGGGTCGTCCGAGGCTCCGGCCGTCGCGACCGACGTCGCGGACGAGGTCGAGCGCATCGACGAGGACCGCGTGCCCTCGGGCCGTGCGTGGGACCCGGTTCCCGTGCCCCCGCCGACGTACACGATGAAGCCCACGGCCCCGCGCCGCGAGCCCGCGCCGCTCACGGACGACGACGTCGTCTCGCCGGCCCGGGCAGGCGCCGCTCCCGCTCCGGTCGCCGCGGCGGACGTGGCCGTCGACGCGCCGTCGGGCGCACCCGAGCCCGCGGCGGGCGACGAGCGCAAGCCGTCGACCGAGACGCTGGGCCTCGACCTCAACGAGATCCTCGCGCGCCGTCGGGCTGCGGGGCAGTAGCTCCCCCGGGGACGGCCGGTTTGGTAGACCCCGCCCCCGGGGTGCTAGTCTGTTCCTCGCTTGAGGGGCTATGGCGCAGTTGGTAGCGCGTCTCGTTCGCAATGAGAAGGTCGGGGGTTCGAATCCCCCTAGCTCCACCCTTCGAAGGCCGTTGACCAGGACCCTGGTCAACGGCCTTCAGCGTTCGCAACGGTTCTCAGGGGGTGAGAGCCACGGACACCGCCGGTGTCCGTGCGGGAATCACGTGCGCGCGCGGCCGACCAGAGCGACGCCGAGGATCGAAACGAGGGTCGCGCCCAGCGCTTCCATCGCTCCATCGCTTGTCGAGGTGAGTGGCAGCTGGGGCAGGAGCAGCCGACAGCCGACATAGCCGACGAGCGCGCCGAGCACGGCCCCGACGACCACGCCACGAAGGCGCCACCGTCGGCGCCCGGTCACCAGAACGCCGAGCAGGGCGCCAGGTAGGGGAAGAAGCAGCGCGTGCGGGCCGTCCAGTGCGATGCCTCGTTCGGAGAGCCATCCGCTGAGGAAGGGGATGGTGAGGAGGGCGCTGACCCAGTATCCGCCGACGAGACCGAGGAGGACACCACCTGTGTTCCATCGTCGTGCCCGCTCCGGTCGGGTACGGGGGACAGCAGCGTCCTTCTCGTCAGGCGAGCGCTCGACGGTGGCCTCGGTGCCCTTCTCGACGAGGCTTCTCAGCTTCTCGGCCAGCCCGCGCCCCTTGGGGTAGTACCTCGTGAGCGAGACGCGGCCGTACGCGCTGAAGTCGGCTGCACGGCGCGGCTCGGTGATCACCGTCACGGTCGTCGCCGTCGAGTGCTCGGCGTAGGCGCCGAAGTCCAGCCCGACGAGGAACTGGTCGAAGCTCGTCAGGGGGACGGGCTCCCAGCGTCCGTCGTCGCGGTGGATCAGCTTCCCGGCCGGAAACACCCCGTTCCCCTGCTCGGCGAAGACGAGCTCCTCCTTGCGCTCCTCCAGCACGAGGTCCCCGGTCGCCCGGAGCACCCAGCGGTACGTGGTGACGGTCTCCTCGCGGACGGACGAGTCCGTGGTGTCGAACCTGCTGAGGGCCGTCGTGAGCTCCCAGAACGCGGTGGCCCGCGCACGCTCGGGGACGGTCTCCACCAGTCGGTCGATGAGTGCCTGGATCTCGCCGGGCTGGTCGTCCCGCGGTTCGGACCAGTACTGCTCGACGTCCTGCGGGGTGGCCGCGACGCCGCGCCGGGTGCCGGTCCCACCGCACGCGGTGCAGCGCGGGGCCCGCGGGGCGGGGGCCGGGTCGTCGGGCCGGAACGACGTCGTGCTCGTCGGGAGCGTCTGCGTGCCGCTCCCGCCGCACGCACCGCACGGGGCGGTGAAGCGGGACGCGGCGTCACGACGCGCCGCTGCCCCGGCCGAGGTTCCGGCGGGCTCGACCGACATCTCCGTGCGGATCGACGCTGTCCCCCCGTGGCGCTCGACGGCGCGCACGAACGCGGACGCTCTCTTCTCCCTCGTGAAGCGTGGCGTCCCCGACGGGTCGACGCCGAACTCGCTCCTCAGCTCGGCCAGCGCCGCGTCGCGCGATCGCGGCGGGAGGGTGAAGTCGACGAGGTACACGGGTGGCTAGCCCCACACGATCCCGCACACGGGGCACCGGACGAACGCCCCTTTGTTCGCGATCTCCGTGCCGCAGCCGCGGCACACGTAGGCGGCGGGGGAACTCACCAGGGCAAAGTGCTCGAACATGATCATGTCGTCGGTCCTCTCGTGGCTTTTCGGCTCGCTGTCGGGAACATGCTCGTCCATGCGCGGTTACCGGTCGAGGCGGCGTGTTCAGCGGTGCTGAAAGCCGGCTATCGCGCGGGGTGGCCAGGGCTTCCGCGTCCCAGCCGACGGTGCAGCGCGACGAGCGCGGCGCCGAGCCCGAGCACGACGACGAAGAGCCCGGCCACGGCGCCCAGCACGGCAGTCCACCCGGCCTCGTGCACGTCGAGGAAGGGATAGGGGACGTGCGCCTGGCCCGCGAGGTCGAGGGGGAGCACGACCGCGAAGTACACGAGCGGCCACAGACACCAGCGCAGGGCTGTGCCGAACGTCCCGCGACGCCCTCGCTGTGGGCGCACGAGGTAGTCGGCGGTCGCGAGGACGGGCCCGACGCCGTGCAGCAGCACGTTCGCGACCCGGACCCAGGCGTCGTCATGGGGCTGGATCCACGTCCCCGTCGGCGTCGCCGGCGCGATGACGGTCGCGAACACCAGGCCGGAGAGCACGACGCCCGAGGTCGCGGCCCCACGGGCGCCGTCGACCCACGCCCAGCCCGGACGGGCGGACGCCACGATCAGCGTCGCGGCGAGCAGGATCGCGGAGTCGACGGTGTAGTAGGTCAGAGCGGGGGCGGGGTCGGTGCCCTGGACCAGCTGGCACACGACGCCGACGACGAGCACGGCGACCGTCACGCCGCGCAACCACGCCCGACCCCGGTCGGGCGTCCGGGCGCGCGCCGTTGTGCCGACGTCGGACGCGGTCACCCGTGGTCCTCCGCGACGTCGGCGACGAACCGGCCCAGACGCCGCACGCTCGGCAGGGAGTGCCACAGCGCGTGCGTCCCGTGCATCGTGAGCTCGTCGACGCGCCGCCCGGCGGACCGTGCCGCGTCCACGACGTCCGCGACTGCGCCGGGCAACGACAGACGGCTGTCCTTGCCGCGCACGACGACGACGTGGGTGGCGCCGCTCGCGACGACCTGCGCCCCGAGCCGGCCCGCTCGCAGCGCGTTGGCGAGCAGCAGCAGGTCGACCCGGTGGTGGTCCGGCGTGCTCGGTTCGGGTCGTCGGTCGGGCGGACCGACGGCGCCCGCGACGTCGTCGTTCTGGGCGAGCGCGTCGTCGACCAGGCCGTCCTCCGCGCGGGTGGCCCCGGCGAGGTCCAGCGGTCGCCACGGACGTCCGGCGACGGGCTCGACCAGGACCAGCAGAGGGACCGGCGTGCCCATGCCCTCCCGCAGCACGGAAGCGATCGCGGTGCCGGTCGAGGCACCGAGGGAGTAGCCCAGGACCGCGGCGCGCGCGGAGCAGACCGACGGCTCCGCCGTCGTGGCGGCCTGGAGCATGCGCCGCGCGACCGGACGGAAGTCCGACCGCGCGAGGAGCGCCCAGCGCTCGCGCGGGGTCAGCCGGGAGGCGTCCGCTCCGTGCCCGGGCGTCTGGACGACGACGAGGCGGGCGCGCAGCAGCGGGGCGAGCAGGCGAAACCGCTGGAGCTCGAACTCGTCGAGCCGGGCGGCGTACCCCAAGGCGACGACGAACGTGCGATCCGCGTTCACGGGGCTGACCACGGCGACGGGGAGCGGGCCGCCGCAGGTCGGGACGGTGCGGAGGGAGAACGTGACGTCCTCGGGGAGCACGGTCAGCACCTCATCGCCTCGCTGTTCCGGCGGGAGCACCGGGACCGGCCCGGAAGAGGTCGAGCGCCACCGAGACGTCCTCGGCGCGCCAGAACTCCTGGGTCTGGTCGAGCTCGTCGCGCAGGGCCCCTCGCACCGCGTCGCGGTCGTACCCGGCCTCGTTCCCGGCGCGGTCGCCGTCGAGGCCCAGGGGCCAGTCGTCGACGAGGTACTGGTCGTAGCAGGCCACGAAGTTCTTGACGCGCTGGTAGAGCCGACCGACGAGCCGGTCATGGAGCTGGCGGACCTTGTCGACGGTGACGGGCTCGACCGCGCGGGTCCGTCGGTTCGGCCGCAGCGCCCGCGAGATGAGCCCGATGCGTCGGTAGGCCTCCACGTCCTCGGAGAGCTTGTTCTCCTGGAGGACCCGCAACCACTGGTAGGCGTCGCTCCCGCGCCCCTCGGTCACCCAGCCCAGCTGGCGCCGGGCGTGCCGGAAGTACTCGAGAAGCTCGTCGAGAGCGTGCGCACCGTCTGTCACCCTCTCCTGGTCGACGCCGGCGTGCCCGAGCCTGCGCAGCTGCTCCGGCATCCCCTTGGGGCGGATGGAGAAGACCGGGACGCCGAACCACGACCACGCCGCGGCGGCGAAATAGCGGGACGTCGGTTCGTCGAGGTCGACGAAGGTGTAGAGCGCGGTGACGGGTCGGGCGCCGCGCGCCGCGACGTACTCCTCTGTGGCGAGGAGCCGGGTGAGGTGGAGCAGCACCCCGATCCCCGTGGAGAGCTCGACCTCCTCGACCCGTACGGCCGCACCGTCGGCTGGCGCGGGGTGCTCGACCGCCACGACGGGACCCAGCCCGCCGTACCGGTGGGTGTTCAGGCTGAAGTCGACGAGGATCACGTCGAGCTCGGCCAGGCTCGCCACCCCTCCCTCCTCGAGCGCCCGTACCAGCCGCTGCGCGCTGCTGTGGTGGACGACGTCGTACCGGGTGCTCGCGTCCCGGTCCTCGGTGTCCTTGACGACCGCCGCCACGATGTCGGCCTTGGCCTCCAGGTCGTCGACGAGCAGCACACGTCGGGTCCGGGTCATCGGTCGTCCTCCTCCATGTCGAGCAGCGAGCGGTACGTGTCAGGCCAGCGGGCCTCGATGGTCTTGCCTCCGGCCGGGCGAGGGACCTGGCGCAGCGTGCCGCCACGGTCCGTCACGGTCGAGCGCACGTTCCGGAGGTTCCCTCGGGGGTTCTCCCACACGGCGTCGGGCACGAGGTCGAGCGCGTCCGTGACGGCGACGACCACGGCGCCGTCGACCATGCGGACCGCGATCCGGAGCGTTCGCGACCTCCGTGGCGTGCCGGCGTCGTCGTACGCGTCGACCGCGTTGAGGGTCAGGGTGGACACGACGTCCCGGGCGAAGTCCTTGTTGACCTTGTGCGGCACGCCGCCGGTGGTGCGCCGCGGGCCGGTGCCCGCGTCTCCTTCCGGACCGTCGACCAGCAGGTCCAGGTCGAGGTCCACCTGCACGCCGCGGGGTCCGCATGCCTGGCGGACGGTCGTGCGCAGGTCCGGGAGCAGGGACTCGTCGATGCTCAGACCGTCGCGGGCCTTGGCGTGCAGGTACTTGAAGTCCTCGACGAAGGCGGCGAGCCGGACGGCGTCGGCCGGGTCGACCTCCTCGACGGCCATCAGCCGTTCGAGGAGCCGCACCCGTGGACTGACCACGTCGTGCAGCCCGCGGGCGAGCCGGGACGCGGCCTCGTCCTGCGCGTGCTTCGCCACGAGCCCGCCCGCGCCGACCGCGCGGTCGTGCTCGCGGGTGCGCAGGCCCAAGTAGGCCGCGGCGCCGCAGGAGAGGTAGGCGTAGGGCACGGCCGAGGCCGGCCAGGCGCCGATCGCGGTGGAGAGCGCCACGACAACCGCGGCGAGGACGACGAGCGCCGGCCAGGCTGCCCACCGAAGACTGCGCATCACCGTGCCCCCGCGGGAGAGCGCGGAGTACGTCGTCGACTCGAGCAGCGGGCCCGCGCAGGCGGACGTCGCGTACAGGATCCCGACCAGGAAGGTGGCGACCTTCAGCCATCCCGTTGGGGCACCCGCCGTGGTGCCGAACGCGACGCCGAGCACGGTGGCCGCGGCAGCGACCCCGCCGAGGATCCCGGTCACGTTGAGCCAGCGCCGTTCGTAGGCGCCGCGCGCGACGCCGCTCAGCGCGGCGTCCAGCCCGGCGACCGGCGCCCGCGCGGCGTCCCGCGCGCTCGACGCGCGCACGAGCGGCTCGAGCCTGACCTCGAGCACCCCCTGTACGACCGGGAGGGCGAGCAGCGCCCACGCCCACCATGCGACCGACGGCAGCGCGAGGTATCCCGTCGCCACGACCGCCGTCAGCGTCAGCCGGGTCAGGTAGGGGCGGATCCGGTCGTAGACGAACACGCGGCGGTGCGCGACCTGCCGGAACCAGTCCGACGACGGCGCGGGCGCGACGAGGTCCGCGAACGGCTGGACCCAGCGGCTGCGCCGGGGTCCGACGACGTCGAGAGTGATCACGCCTGCTCCTCACGGCGCCCGCGGGCGCGCTGCCCGAAGGGATTGCTGGGGTGCCGGGGACTGGTGATACCGGTCGTCGCCGGGTCCCCGAGACCCACGGCGATCTCCTGTCGGACGAGCTGCTCGAGCTCCGCCGCGAAGGCGGCGTTGCTCGTGGTGGCAATGATGGCATCCGCGGCGAGGCGGTCGATCTCCGCGGTGCGCTTGTGGTGGTTGGCGAGCAGGTGCTGGTAGGACGCCTCGTGCTCGGTGAGCTCGTCCTGGCACGCCGTCAGCTCGGCGACCGCGCGCCGGCCGGCGGTGTAGGCGTCGTTGCGCCAGTGGTAGAGGTCGCCGAACGTGAGCAGGCCGCACAGCACGTACACGGCCAGGAAGACCCCGGCCGCCAGGGCGTCGAAGCCGCTCTCCGCCGGTTGCGGGACGGCGCCCTCGTAGGCGACGGTCGTCGCGACGTCCGACACCTGCAGGCGCAGACGCATGAGCAGGAGGGCGAGCGCCGCCCACGCGGCGAGCAGCAGGACCGGGAGCAGGAGCGGCGCCCAGGACCCGGGATGGTTGCCGGTCGCGCCGCGCCAGGTCCAGCCCGAGACGCCGGCCGTGAGCAGCGCGACCAGCCCCAGGCCCAGCGCCGTGAGCCAGGTCATGACCGGGTCGTGGCCCATCGACCGGGCGACGGCCGGGTACATGACCAGGACGTCGACGAGCGTGATCGCGACCGCGAGGACGACGAGCCCGACCGGGGCGAGCCGTGACCGGGGTCCCAGCCCGGCGAGGGCCGGGTCGGACCAGCGCAGGCGGTGGACGCGCCCGGACTCCGTCGGTGTCGTGCTCATGGGCGGTTCTCCTTCTCCAGCTCGTGGAACAGGTCGTCGGGGCTCAGGAACGGCTCCGGACCGGCGAACGGATCAGGCGCGAAGCCGGGCTCGGGCACGGCGCGGGGCGCCACGGACGGAGCCGTCGCCGCGTCGATCGCCTCGCGCAGGTCGACGGCGGCGGGTGCCGTGGGCGCGCGGTGGGGCCGAGCGTGGCGTGCCGGGTCGTAGGCGTCGCTGCCGGTCAGCACCGCGCGCCATGCCGTGACGGAGGCGGTGAGCTCGGCGTCGCGGGTGCGCAGCCGCGCGACCGAGGCCTGGGCGCGCGTCAGATCCTCGAGCTCCATCGCGCGCAGCAGGGCCGACGTCACGACCCGGGACGCGTGCTCGCGGCGCACCGCCTGGTCCCACCCCTGCCGCAGCGTGTCGATGCGGGCGTCGAGGAAGTCGGCGGTCAGCTCGTCGAGCGCGCGGGTCGCGAGCGCCTCGTGGACCCACCCCCGGACCTGCTCGACGACCGCGAGCCGGTCCACGGGCGCGGTCGCCGCGGCGTGGTCCAGGGCGGAGAACTGGTCCGGGCGCTCGACGTAGGTCGTCGTGCCGCGGCGCCGGTCGGCGAGCGCGCCGAGGTCGACCCGGCGGGTGAGGGTCTGCGCGGTCGGGGAGTGCTGCGGTCGTCGCTTCCTACCGAACATCGGTGTGCTCCTTCTGCTCCGGACCGGGGGTGGCCGTCAGGCTCGGTGGGGCGTCTGCGTCGCGCAGGCGTGCGCCCAGGCCGTCCGGCAACCAGGGGCAGGGCCGTCCGGTCCACGTGGCTTCCGACGCCTCCCAGGGGGAGGGCCGCGGCGTCGTCCCGTCGGCGGGGGCGACGCGCAGCGCGCGGGCGTACGTCTGCAGCCTGCGGGTGTAGTACCAGCGCAGCCGGTCGGACACCTCGCGGGCGAGCTCGATCTCCTCGAGCAGCAGCGACCGCAGCCGCACGCACTCGTCGAGCGCGTCCGCGCGGCGGGCCCGGACCTGGTCCGCGCGGGCGCTCGCGGCGGTACGAGCCGCGGCGTGCTCGCGTGCCCGACGAGAGGCGACCTGCTCGGCGGACAGGTGCACCTCGCCGCCGCCGGACCCGGAGCGTGGCGCCGGGAGGACGGCGGCACGCGCCTCCAGCTCGGCCAGCTCCCGGTCCAGGCGCTCGACCTGGCCGAAGGCGCGGTGGAGCCCGTCGATCGCCGGGGCCAACCGGTCGGTGGTGGCCGACAGCTGCCGGAGGTCGTTCTCCCGCCAGGTCGCGTCCAGGCGCGCGGGCCACGGGAGGCGCCGTGCCTCGACGCCGAGGGGGGCCGCGCGACGGCGGTCGGTGCGGCCAGCCATCCGGTCGGCCAGCCGCAGGAGGGGCCCGTAGGACCGCGCGTGCTCGACCGACCGACGGGCCCGGGGTGCCGGGGAAGGCGTCCTGCTCGTCATGGTGGGCTCCTCGTGCTCGGACGTCGTGCTCGGGACTCGTGACGAGATGAACTGTGCCGGGAGCGCACGGCCCCCGACCACACCCCTGCTTCAGCGGTGCTGAACCTCGGGCGTCGATCCGGTCCCCGGTCCCGTGGTTGCCTCGGTGCCCCGGCCCGCACCGGGTCGGGGCGGCGCCGCCGCCTGGTCCCACCGCTCGAAAGGCGACCTCATGTCACTCGTCTCTCGCCCTCGTATCGCGGCGACCGTGCTCGGTCTGAGCGTGGTCACCGCCGTGGCCCTCACGGGGTGCGCCACCGGTGCGGCCTCGTCCGGCGCCCCCGACGTCGACTGCCTCCACGGCGGCTCGCTCGCCCTGGTCGTCCCGGTCCACGCCGGTGCCCAGGCGCCGGGCGTCCCGCCCGAGTGGGACTGCGCGCTCGACGCGGCGATCCGGCGGTCGGCGCCGATCAGCGTGGTGACCGTGGAGGGGAACCCTCAGGTGGTCGTCTCGGGCTTCCGGGCCGACGTGAACACGTCCAACGAGCTCGTCGCGGCCGACGACGTCACGGCCGCGAAGAACGTGGTCGTCGGCGCCGTCTCGGGCGCGACCGCGACCTCTGACGGCGTCGACCTGCTCGCCGCGCTCGCGCTGGCGGCTGACCTGGCGCCCGGTGGCCAGGTCATGTCGCTGGACAACGGTGCGACGGACTCCGGGGTCGTCCGGACCGTCGAGGACGGGATGACCACGGTCGTCGACCCGGCCGACGTCGCCGCGCTGGTCGTCGACTCCTCCTCGTGCCCGTCGGTCGAGGGGGCGCGCGTCGAGCTGTACGGGCTCGGGTACCAGGTTGCCCCGGCCGAGCCGCTGTCGCCGCGCCAGCACGACCGGCTCGAGCAGGTCTGGCGGGCCACGCTGGAGGCGTGCGGCGCCGAGGTCGCCGTGGTCGCGCTGCCGCGGACCGGTGACGGGCCGACGACGGCGCGCACGGCGCGGGCGGTCACGCCCGAGGAGGATCCCGCGATGCCGACGCCTGCCGCCGGAGCGGCGGCGTGCGAGGCGGTGCTGCCCGACGCCGTCGTCGGGTTCGTCGCGGACGAGGCGACCTTCCTCGACCCGGCGCGCTCGGCCGAGGTGATCGCGGACGCCGCGGATCGGGTAGCGGCGTGCCCGGGCACGATCGAGGTCGTCGGGACCACGAGCTCGGCGGGCACGCCGGACGGGCGCGAGCGCCTGTCGATGCAGCGGGCCGAGGCGGTCCGCGCGATCCTCGCGGACCGGCTCGGGGTGCCCGAGTCCGACGTCGTCGCGCGCGGTCTCGGGTTCGACCGCGACGAGTGCGTCGAGGACCGCCCTGACGGCATGCTCGACCCGGTCCTGGCCGCCCAGAACCGCAAGGTCGTCATCCGGGTGGGTGCATGACCGAGGGCCGCGACGTCGCCGACGCCTTCCCTGGCGGTACGCCGGTGCGTCTCACGGTCACGTGCCGCACGACGCGCCGCGGCGGGGGTCGCCGGCACCCGGTGCTGATCCTCCCGGACTGGTCCGTCCGCACACCGCACGACCTGGACCTGGAGCGGATCGCCGTGGCGATGGGCGGCTACGTGTCGTGCGTCGAGCTGGCGGACCACCTTGTCCCTGCGCTGCGCGAGGCATGGTTGCGCCGCCGCCGGGTCGTCGCGCCGGAGGTCCGGCCCGCGGGTCGGGGCACGTGGGCCGTGCGTGACGCCGTCCGCGGCTGTGCCTGCGCCGGTCGCACGTACGCCACCGCGGGCCTCGCGGCGCAGCACCTGCGGGAGGCCGGCCACTGGGCGCGCCGGGACGACCTCCCCGAGAGACGGCTCGCGGCGCTGCTGACGGCGTTCGACGCGGCGGCCCGGCCGGTCGGACGGTCGGCCGAGGCGGTGGGCGCGGTCGGGCGACCGGGCCTGGAGCGGCTGTGGGACGCCGGCGTCCACCCGGCCCGGGTGGCCGCGATCCACGCCGAGCTCGGCATCGACGGGCGTCTGCCGGAGTCGGTATACCTGGCCGTGGCCACGGGGCAGGTCACGTCGGCCTGGCTCCACCAGTTCGCGGACCTGGGGCCGGAGACGCTCGCCTGGGCCGCGACGACCTCTGCGCCGGACGAGGACGACGGGTCCCGTCGCGCATGGCTGGACGCAGGCGCGAGCCGGGAGGCGGTCCTGGCCCTGCTCGGCGGCCCGTACGGCGTCCCCCACGCGCGGGTGCTCGCGGCGCTCCTCGACGTCTCGATCACCCACGCCGCGACGACGCTGGCGGGCTGGGTCGACGCCGGGTGCGCGCCGTGCCCTGCGGCGATCGCCCGGGCCGCGCGGGCCGGGGGAGCGGCTCGTCCGGTGCCGCCCTCCGCGGCGATCGACTCGGTCCTCACGGCTGCGTCCGCGGCCCGTCCGGACCGCACGCAGGTCGGACTGCTGCTGGTCGCGCTCCAGTCGCGCCCGGCGACGCTCGCCGTGGTCCGTCGTGGTGTCAGCACGCTGGACGAGTACCTCACCCTGACGACGGACCGAGGAGGAGACTAATGGGGCTACGGACGCGGGAGGACTACGAGGACGTGCTCGAGGCGCTCGGCGCGTGCGTCAGCACGCGGGTCCCGGTGCTGCTCTGGGGCGAGCCCGGATCGGGGAAGACGGCGGTCGTCGAGTCCGTGGCCGACCTCGGCTGGCACGTGGAGACGATGATCATCAGCCACTACGAACCGTCCGACCTCGCCGGCCTGCCGCTGCTGACGGGCGATCGCGTCGCCCTGGCCCCGCCGGCCTGGGCCGTGCGTCTCGCGGAGCACGACGGCCCGGCGATCGCATTCTTCGACGAGTTCTCGACGGCGACGCCCGCGCTCCAGGCGGCGGCGCTGCGCCCGCTCACCCACTACCAGGTGGGGGACCTCTTGCTCCCCGAGACCGTGTCGTTCGTCGCGGCGGCGAACCCGGCCGACGTCGCCGTGGCGGGCTGGGAGCTGGCGGCTCCGACGGCGTCCCGGTTCGTCCACCTGGAGTGGGGGCTGCCGCTGGAGGTCTTCACCGAGTGCCTGGTCTCCGGTCGGTGGCCGACCCTACCCGTCGGCGCACTGCCCGTGGGTTACGACGCGGAGGTCGACCGGCAGCGCGTGCTGGTCGCCGGCTACCTGCGGGCGCGGGGGTCGCAGCTCTCCGTGGTCCCTGCGGACGCCGCGGGGCGTGGTCGCGCGTTCCCGACCCCGCGCACGTGGGACTACGCCGCACGGCTCGCCGCGTTCGCCGGGGCGCGCGGGTCGTCCGAGCGGGTCGTACGGCTGCTCGTCGCCGGGTGCGTGGGTGCGGTCGTGGCCCACGAGTTCCTCGAGTTCGTCAGGAAGCAGGACCTGCCCGACCCCGAGGACGTCCTCGCCGGCGACTTCTCGTTCACCGGGTCGCGCCCCGACCGGACGTACGTCGTCCTGCAGTCGGTGCTCGCGGCCGTGCGGCAGCGGCCGAGCGCCGCGCGCTGGACGGCGGCCGTGGAGGCGTGCGGTCGGGCTGCGGCCGAGGTCGGCGTCGACCCCGCGGTGCCCGTGGTACGCGCGCTCCTGAGGCCGGGCGCCCGACCCGCGGCCGCGGCGCTCCCCCCGGGGCTCCGGGTCTTCGCTCCCGTGCTGGCCCTGGCCGGCCTGCTGCCGGGCGCCTGAGATGGCGGTGCTGTCGACCGCCGACCGGGTCGCCGCCGCCAAGCTGTGGGTGATCAGCAACGGGACGGGGACGGCAGGGCTGCCCTACCTCGCGCACGCCCTGTACGCCCTGGTGCTCGTCGAGTCGGACGCCACGGGACGGATCAGTGCCGACGCGTCGTGGCGTCTCTACGTCGACCCGATGTGGGTGGCGACGGTCGAGGTCGGCGAGATCGGCCGCGAGCTGGTCCACCTGACGTGGCACCTGCTCATGGACCACGCGTCCCGTGCGTCCGGGACGGGGGTGGGTGCCGACCACGCACGGCACTGGCACACGTCGGCCGAGGTGGTCGTCACGGAGACGCTCGGTCCGGACCTGACGCCCGGCACCACCGCCCGGGAGGCGGCGTCGGCACGTGCCGGGCGGCTGCGTGGCGTGCGGGCCGGTCGCTCGGTCGAGGAGTACTACGCGGTCGTGTCCCGCCTGCCGGCGGTGCGCCTCGCCCACGACGCGGGCGGCGTCGACCCGCCCTGCGGGTGCGGGTCCTGCTGCGACGGAGTCGCCCGGCCCGGGGACCTGCCTGCGGACGCCGACGTCGGCCGGGTCGACGCCGCGAGCGCCGGCCTCGTCCGCCGACTGGTCGCGATCGACCACCAGGCATGGGCGGCCGAGCAGGGGCGCCGGCCCGGGGCGGCGGGTCGCTGGGCCCGGGAGATCCTCGAACCCACGGTCGCGTGGGAACCGCTCCTCGCGCGTGCCGTGCGCCGTGCCGTGGGATGGACGGCCGGCCGTCGTGAACCCACCTGGTCGCGACCCTCCCGGCGTGCGTCGAGCACGCCCGGCATCCTCCGACCGGGCTGGCGCCGGCCCGTGCCCCGCGTCGCGATCGTCGTCGACACGTCCGCGAGCGTCGACGACCGCCTGCTCGGCCGGGCGATGGGCGAGGTCGACGCTGCCCTGGCCGGGATCGGCGTGCCTGGGGCCGCCGTGACCGTCTACGCGTGCGACAGCGCGGTGAACGCGGTCGCGCGGGTCCGCAGGGCTGCCGACGCCACCCTGGTCGGCGGCGGCGGGACGGACCTGCGCGTCGGGATCCGGGCGGCCGCGGAGGCGCGGCCGCGCCCCGACGTGGTCTGCGTCTTCACCGACGGCCTGACCCCCTGGCCGGGCGCACCTCCGCCCGGGGTCGCGGTCGTCGCGGCGATGCTCGGTCGCCCCGGCCGGCCGACCCCGCCGTCGCCCGGCTGGGCGCTGCGGGTCGAGTGCCTGCTCCCCGGGTGACGGCGTCGGCGACCCCGGGCCGCTGTCGCCGGTCGCGTGTGCCCGGTGCTTCAGCGCCGCTGAACGAGGGACCGCCCGTCGCCGGGCACGGCACGACAGGATGAGACCAGTCACCCGGGAGGAGGTGGTGAGGATGGCACACGCTTGCGAGAAGTCGGGCGCGCAGAGGTGCGCGTGGTGCAAGGAGGCCGAGAAGAACGGGTTCTCGACCCACACGTGCTCGTACTACGGCACGTGCGACTAGAGTCACCGGCCGACCCGTCCGGACCCGGTCGCGCGCGGCCGGGTCCGTGGCGGTGGCGGGTGCGCGCGGCCGCCACGGTGGACGGCGATCACGAGGTGGGACATGAGAACGGACGTCGTCGGGCACGTCGAGGCGCTGATGGTCAAGACCGACCGCGGCATGCTCACGCTAGACGAGCTCTTCCAGGAGGCCGGGGACGCCCTCGCCCGGGCCGCAGACGTGCGGGACAGCCGGCTCGGCGAGGCCGTCGCACGCCTCGTGCTCAGTCCCGATCTCCCGGCGGAGCACGTCGTCCCGCTCGCACGGTCCACCTTCCTGTGGACCCGGCTCGACTGGGGGCGTGCCGAGATCGGCGAGGAGGTGCTCGACGCTGCGAGACGCGCGCTCCTCGCGCGGGTCGAGGACGACGTCGCCGACGCCGACCCCGTGACCGCGGCGACACTCGTCGGCGGGTTCCCGTCCGTCTGGTGCCCGCCCGTCTGGATCGACCGTGCGATGGAGTCCGATCTCGGGCCGGAGGCACGAGCGACCGCCAACGCGGCGCTGCTCGGGACCGTGGTCGACCACCGCGGTACCGAGTACGCGTTCCGGCACCTGGTCGAGCCGTTCCTCGACACGGCGACGCGTCATGGCGTCGACCTAGCGCTGAGCGCGCACGAGCACCTAGGACTGAAGGCGCACCGGGCCCCGCGGGCGCGCCGGGCGCTGCGGGCCTACCTCCTGGCGTCCGTCGAGGGGGACGAACCCGGTGCCGTGCCGCTGGCCACCCGGCTGTCGATCGACCTCGACGACGCGGCCGCCGTCGAGGTCGTCCACCGCGTCACGCGCACCGACCCCGCGGCGTGGCGCGAGGACGCGTCCGTGCTCGCCTTCGTCCTGTGGGTGGGTGGCAGGCGCGACGCCGCAGGCCGGGTGCTCGAGGAGTTCGACGCGCACGCGTGCAGCGGGGGGTGGGCGTGCGTCGCACGGCACAGCCTCGCCGACTACCTCCGGATGAGCTCAGGGGTCGTACCGCCCCAGGTCGTCGCGTCGACCCGTGGTGCACAGGAGTACCGGACCGGGATAGCGAGCGTCGGGGCGCTGGTCGGCAGGCTCGCCCTCATGCGCCGGGACGCGTGCGCGGAGGTCGGTGACGTGGAGCAGGCGAGGCTGTCCGGCGTCGCCGTCCTGCGCTACCACGGCTACCGCGAGTACGACCTGCACCTCCAAGCCGCCGACCTCGAGTTCGACGTGCGTCTCGTCGACCGCGTCGCGGTCACCCCGGACGAGCTCTTCGCGACGCGCGTCGCCGTCGACGCGTGTCCGCCGACGCCGGACGACGGGTTCCCGCGCCTGGTCGAGGGCGTCGTCCTCTACTCGCGTCCGAGCTCGGCAGCGACGACGAGCAACGGGCGCCGCACCGCGTCCTCGACAGGTGCTCCGATCTCGGCGAAGGGCGTGTCCTCGTCGAACCCGCCGTAGACGCAGCGCTCGTAGGACGCGAGGAGCCGGCCGGCGGCGAGCAGCCCGGCCTGTGCCGGGTGGTCCCGCCAGGCATCGCTCAGAGCCGCCATCGCACGCCTCTGGTCGTCGAGACTCCACCCGTCGGGGTACTCGAGACCGCGCGGGTATGGCCGGAAGTCGCCGGGGAAGAGCATCGTGCCGGTGCAGCCGAGCGGGTCCAGCGCAGAGTAGGCGGGCCGAGGCCCGGGCTCGAACGACACGGGGGCGGACTGGGTGAAGGTCAACTCGCCCATCGGCACGATCGCCGAGGTCGACGTCGGTCGTGCCATCGAGATCGTCGGCGGGATGCTCGTCGGCGGGATCATGAGCGACGGCGAGTACGTCTACGTGACCAACACGATGCCCCTGCGGAACCTCGACGCGAACGAGATCACCGAGCCCCTGGTCAGGGTGACGACCATCGCCGACAGCATCGAGGCCGAGCTGCTCGGCAAGGACACGGTCTGACCGGACGTGTCCCCGGGCGGGACGGCCGAGAGGTGCCCACGACGACCCGCCCGACTTCTCGATCCTGGCCGAGAAGCGAGGCCTGATTGGGGGAGACTCGGCGATCCAGGTGCACATCAACGACAACGGTGATCACCGCCTGGTCCTGCTCGTCGCCCACGGGGACTCCGGGTTCGCACGTGCGATGCAGGGAGCCAGGAAATCTCTCAGCTTCGCGGGATCCGAGAAGTTCGCGGCGACCGTCTCGGAAGCGATCCGCTCCGCCGACCCGTCGTTCCAGCAGGTCGGCTGAGGCGAGCGGGGCAGCCCGTGCACGTCGCGCGGGCCGCCCGTGTACCGCACTGCTTGCTCAAGGGAGGTTCGGTTCGCGGCACCTTGCCGGGACGGCGTCGTGGCCGACGCGCGGCTGTCGCCCGGGCAGCGTGCGTCTGCCGGACACGTCCGCCGAGGGGGGAGCGGGACCGCCCGCCGCCCTCGGCGCGACCCTATGCTGGCCGCGTGGCCCTCACCGAGCTCGTCCCCGTCCCTGGTGGGACGTTCCGCATGGGTTCCGACCGGCACTACCCCGAGGAGGGGCCGGTGCACGACCGCGCGGTCGAGCCGTTCCTGCTGGAGCGGCACGCCGTGACGAACGCGCAGTACGCGGCGTTCGTCGCGGACACGGGGTACGTCACGGTCGCGGAGCGCCCGCTCGACCCGGCCGACTTCCCGGGAGCGGACCCGGCGGACCTCGTGCCCGGGGGTCTCGTGTTCACCCCGACGGCGGGCCCGGTGGACCTGCGCGACTGGCGGCAGTGGTGGCGGTGGCAGCCCGGGGCGTCGTGGCGCTCGCCGCAGGGGCCGGGGTCCGATGTCGCCGACCGCTCGGACCACCCGGTGGTGCTCGTCGCGTTCGAGGACGCGTCGGCCTACGCGGCGTGGGCGGGGCGCCGTCTGCCGACGGAGGCCGAGTGGGAGCGGGCCGCTCGCGGCGGGATGGAGGGGGCCGAGTACGCGTGGGGCGACGAGCTCGCGCCGGGAGGGCGGGCGATGGCGAACACGTGGCTCGGCCGTTTCCCCTATCTCAACGAGGGCTGGGGCGGGACGTCACCGGTCGGGTCGTACGAGCCGAACGCGTACGGGCTGCTCGACCTGATCGGCAACACGTGGGAGTGGACGGTCGACACGTTCGCGCCGCGCCACGTCGTCCCCGGCACGCGCGGGCCGGACGCCGGGGCACGGCCGAACCTCCTGGCGCCGACGACGTCGCCGCAGGTCATGCGCGTCACCAAGGGCGGATCCCACCTGTGCGCGCCCGAGTACTGCCGCCGGTACCGGCCGGCTGCCCGGTCGCCGCAGTCGGACGACAGCGCGACGACGCACCTCGGGTTCCGCTGCGCCGTCGACGTCGACGCCGCCTGACGGACGACGAAGGCCTCCGCCGGACGGCGGGGGCCTTCGTCGTGCAGGGAGAGCAGACACGGCCCTCCGAACAGCGTGAACGTCAGCCGCAGGTGTACGTGACGCCGTCCTCGAAGTGCGTGCCCGGACCGAGCTCGGCGCACTTCTCGAGGACCGCGGAGGTGGTGACGCCGATGATGATGCCGACGACGATCGAGATCACCAGCATGATGGCGCCGACGATGATGCCCGCGAGGGCGACGCCGTTCTTGTAGCCGGCCTTCTTCGACTTGTTGAAGGCGATGATGCTGAGGATCAGGCCCACGATCGACAGGCAGCCGAGGAACGACAGCACGAGGCCGACGATGCCCATCGTCTTGCCGGGGTCCTGGGCCGGGGCGGAGTACCCCGGGGTGCCGCCCTGCGGAGCGTTGTACTGCGGCGCCTGCGGCGCGCCGTACTGGGGTGCCTGCGGGGCGCCGTACTGCGGGGCCTGCGGCGGCTGCTGGGGCTGGCCGGGCTGCGGCGCGCCGTACGCGGGCGGTCCGGACGGCGTCCCGCCGGGCTGCGGGTTCTGGTCGGGCTGGTCGGGGGTCGACATGCGATCTCCTCGGCGATGGGTTCGGGCCCGGCCAGTATGCCGGTCGAGGCCGCCCGGCGTCCCGCGCGCCCGCGGCGCGTCCCGAACACGGGTCGCCGGTTCGTCCGCCGTCCACCCGACGGGCCGACCGTCACGAGTCCCACACATCCGTGTGTCGGCGGGGCGTGGGGCATGCGCGATGATGGGGGCGTGAACTCTCGGAAGGTCCGATTCGTCCCTGTCGCCCTCCCCGTCGTCCTCAGCCTCGGTGCCGTCACGGCGCTCGGCGGCTGTGCCGCGGAGAGCGCGAAGGCCGACGGGCCGTCCGCGGCCGAGACCGGGCTCGTCGCACGCGCGGCGGAGCCGAGCGACGGCGTGCTCGTGCTCGAC
The DNA here is from genome assembly GCF_051844275.1 of Cellulosimicrobium sp. CpK407. Classification (NCBI taxonomy): domain Bacteria; kingdom Bacillati; phylum Actinomycetota; class Actinomycetes; order Micrococcales; family Promicromonosporaceae; genus Cellulosimicrobium; species Cellulosimicrobium sp. CpK407. Next base: position 19,210 of record NZ_JBGNYC010000021.1, on the reverse strand, counting down.
TCGGTCGACCCGGCGGAGCTCGCGCTGACGAGCAGCCAGGCCTTCTTCACGTCCGCCCCCGTGGTCGTCCTCGCCGTCGCCGACGACGAGGCCGCGCGGGCCACGGCGGCCGCCGCCGCGGTCGAGCTCGCGGCGCCCGTGCTCCTGGTCGGTGGTGCCATCTCCGACGGCGGGCTGCGCACGGAGCTCGCCCGGCTCGGCACGGTCGCCGTCGTCGAGGTCGGCGAGGCGGACGCGCCCCCGGGGCAGGACGACGCGGGCGAGGTCCCCGAGCGCGCGACGCTGGGCGACGTCGAGGGCGTCGAGCGCGTCCTGCTCGACGTGGGCGCGCTCGGTGCGGACGGGTCGCTCGACCAGCACGACCTCGACGACGTCCGGGACGCGCTCCCCGAGCGCGGCGAGCCGGAGACGCTCACGGAGGTCCTCGCACTCACCGAGCCGGGGAGCCTCGACGCCGCGGGCGGCCCGCAGTCCGCGGCGATCGCGACGGCGCGCGCGGCCGGGGCGGTGCCGCTCGAGGTGCCGCAGGGTGACCCGCGGTCCTCGGCGGAGGTCGTCGACGCGCTCGCGGCGGCGAAGGCGCTCGCCGTCGTGGGCATCGGGGCGAGCTTCGGGTCCGCGGACGACCTGGCGTGGCGGCTGCGCACGGCCGAGGCGGGCATCCTGCTCCCGAGCGGGTCGCAGCTCGTGCTCGCCGACGGGGTGCGGTACGTGGCGGTCGAGGCGGACGCGGTGACCTCGGGGCTCGTGGCGGTGGGGGACCGGGCGGTGTCCGACGCCGTCTCGCGCGCACAGGACGCGGCGGCCTCGTACGCCGAGGCGGCCCCGGGCGACGTCGTGGTCCCGGTGCTCGAGGTCCCCGCGACCCGGGCGTCGTCGAGCGCGGGGACGGACCGGGACTACTCGACGGAGCTCCCGGCGGACGAGCTGCTGCCGCTCGTGGACGCCGCCGCGACGGCGGGGGTGCTCGTCGTCCTGCGGTTCGAGCCGGGGCGCGCGACCTTCGACGAGCAGGTGGCCGAGTACGCGGACGTCCTCGCCCGCCCGACCGTGGGGGTCGCCCTCGACGTCGACGCCCGTCGCGCCGGCGGGGGCGTGCCGACCGGCACGGTCGACGCGACCGAGCTGGGCGCGGCGATCGACGCGGTGGGGGAGGTCGTGCGCACGGCGGGGCTCCCGCAGAAGCTCGTCGTGCTGCAGCGCTCGGACGCGGACGCCATCCGCGACGCGGCCGGCCTCGACCTCGGGTCCGGCGAGACGGCGGTCGTGCTGCAGTCCACCTCCGGCGACGGCTACGGCGCGCGCGTCCGCGACTGGGGCGTGCTGCTCGACGGCCTGCCGCAGGGGCTGGTCGGCGGGTGGACCACCGGGTCCTCCGACCCGGCGCGCGACGTCGAGGGCGTGCTCTCGCTCGACCCGAGCCCTCGCTACGTCGCTCCCTCGCGCTGACCCGAGGTGCGCCCCGAGGCGGTTGGTCGGGGCAGGAGGCCCGGGTTAGGGTGTGGTGCTCGCAAAAGCCGAATCGATTCGATCCCAGCCCCAGACGACGAGGTACCCGATGGTCTCGATCATCCCCCAGCCCCTGCAGGTCGAGCCCGGCGCGGGCCACGTCCCCGTCTCCGCGCTGGAGGTCCACACGCTCGGTGTCGAGCGGACCGCGCCCTGGCTCGGGGACCTGACCGCCACGCTCCTGAGCGGACTCGACGGCGTCGTCGCGACGCACGAGGACCCGGCGTCCGGCGGCCCCGGCCCGTCGGCCGCGGCGGGTGCGGTGACGGGCCCCGCGGCCCCCACCGCCGTCGTGCTCCGGATCGACGCGGAGGCGGGTCCCGCGGGCTCGACGAGCCCGGAGCGGTACAGCCTCGTCGTCGACGACGGCGGCGTGACCGCGACCGCGGCCGAGCCGGCCGGCCTGTTCCACGCGGTGCAGACGCTCCGGCAGCTCGTCGAGACCCCCGGCCCGGGCGACGTGCCTGCGCGGGTGCCGCACGTCGTCGTGCACGACGCGCCGCGCTACCCCTGGCGCGGCCTGTCCGTCGACGTCGCGCGGACGTTCTTCGACCTCGACGCGCTGCGCGCCGTGATCGACGTCGCCGCGGCGTACAAGCTCAACGTGCTCCACCTGCACCTCACGGACGACCAGGGCTGGCGCATCGAGTCGCCGTCCCGGCCCGAGCTCGCCAAGCTCTCCTCGGGGAGCGACACGTCCGGCGGGAAGGGCGGGCACCTGTCCCTCGCGGACTTCCGGGCGCTGCAGGACCACGCGGCGGAGCGCTTCGTGCGCGTCGTGCCGGAGATCGACGTCCCCGGCCACATCAACGCGGCGACGCACGTGTACGGCGACCTCATGCCCGACGGCGTCGCGACGGAGGCGTACGCCGGCATCGAGGTCGGCTTCTCGCGCCTCACCTTCGACCTGCCCGCGACCGAGCCGTTCCTGCGCGACGTGTTCACCGACCTGGCGCACGCGACCGACGGCGAGCACGTGCACCTCGGCGGCGACGAGGTGCTGAAGATGGAGCCCGCGGAGTACGCGCGGTTCGTCGAGCTGTGCGAGCGCCTGATTCTCGACGCCGGCAAGAAGCCGGTCGCGTGGCAGGAGGCGGCCAAGGCGCCGCTGCGCCCGGGCACGCTCGTGCAGTACTGGGACACGCACCCCATGGATCTCACGTACCTGGTCGACGCCGCGAAGGCCGGGGCGCGCATCCTCCTGTCGCCGGCGAACCGCGTCTATCTCGACATGCGGTACACGGCGGACTTCGATCCCGCGCTGGGTCAGGACTGGGCCGGCCTCGTCGAGGCGCGCGACTCCTACGACTGGGAGCCCGAGGAGGTCGTGCCCGGTCTGCCGGCCGACACGATCGAGGGCGTCGAGGCTGCGGTGTGGACCGAGCGCATCCCGACGCTCGACGCGCTGTTCACCATGCTCCTGCCGCGCCTGAGCGCCGTCGCGGAGGTGGGCTGGACCGCGCCGGAACGCAAGGACTGGGAAGGCTTCCGTCGCCGCGTCGCCCGCGAGGCGCACGCCTGGCGCCGCGCGGGGATCGCCTTCCACGAGTCGGCGCAGGTCGACTGGTGACGCGTCAGATCCAGGTGGGCAGCCACATGTGCAGGCGCCAGAACCAGTACGGCACCTGCCACGCCGTCCAGATCGGGTAGAAGAACACGCTGACGGCGCCGATCGTCGTGAGCAGGACCGTGAGCCCCACCCGCACGCGCGCCCGCGCGACCGGGCGGTGCTCGGTGCGTTCGAGCGCGAGCGTCATCGCGTACACGAGCGTGAGCACGACCCACGGGGTGAACACGATCGAGTAGAACGTGAAGATGGTCCGCTCGGCGTAGAGGAACCACGGCGCCCACCCCGCGACGATGCCGCTCAGCACGGCGAGCGCCCGCCAGTCCTTGAGCCGCACGAGCGCCCAGAGCGCGACGAGGATCGCGAGCGCCGCCGTCCACCAGATCACGGGGTTCCCGAGCGACGTGATCGCCCGGGCGCACCGCTCGACCTCGCACCCCGCCTCGCCGGGGTCGTAGGAGCGCCAGTAGAACGACGTGGGGCGCCACTGGAGGATCCACCCGAGCGGGTGGGCCTCGTAGGTGTGCTCGGACGTGAGCCCGTTGTGGAAGTCCCACATCTTGAGGTGGTACTCCCACAGCGACCGCAGCGCGGGCGGGAGCCACGGGACGCCCTCGCCGGGGTGCTCGAGCGCCCACTGGCGCATGTACGCCCCGGGGGTGCGGAACCACGACGTCCACGCGCCGAGGTAGGCGAGCGCCGCGGTCGGGAGCATGACGAGCGCGGCGGGGATCGCGTCGCGCACGAGCGCGTCCTCCCACCAGCGCCCGACGCCCGCCGTGCGCCGCGCCGTCGCGTCCCACAGCACCGACACGACGGCGAAGACGGCAAGGAAGTACAGCCCGGACCACTTGACCCCGCACGCGAGGCCCAGCGCGACGGCCGCCGCGAAGCGCCACCACCGCCACCCGAGGCCCGGCCCGTAGCGTCCGATCGTCCCGCCGGCGTCGAGGATCGCGCCGCAGCGGTCGGCGAGCCGCCGCCGGGCCTGCTCGCGGTCGAGAAGCAGGCACCCGAACGCGACGAGCACCCAGATCATGAGCATGTTGTCGAGCAGACCCGTGCGGGAGTGCACGATCGCCTCGCCGTCCACGGCCATGAGCGCGCCCGCGACGATCCCCATCGCCGTCGAGGCGAACAGGCGCCGCGCGATCCGCGCCACGAGCACGACGGCGACCACCCCGACGACCGCCGACGCGATCCGCCACGACCACGGGTTCTCCGCCCCGCCGAAGAACCTCATCCCGAGCGCGATCATCCACTTGCCGAGCGGGGGATGGACCACGTAGTCGGCGGTCGGGAGGAACGAGTTCACGTCCCCGGCCTCGAACGCCGGGTTGGGCTCCTCGGGCCAGTCGGCCTCGTACCCGACCTGGAGCAGCGTCCACGCCTGCTTGACGTAGTACGTCTCGTCGAACACGAGCGTTCCGGGGCGGCCGAGGTTCCACAGCCGCAGCACCGCCGCGACCGCGGCGACGATCGCGACCCCGAGCCACCCCCACAGCCGGTCGTGCGCGGTCGCCCCGAGGGCCAGGCGGCGCGGCCCGAGCAGCGCGAGCAGGAGGCGCTCGCGGTGCGTCAGGGCGGACGCGGCGTCGAGCTCGGTCCCGGCGGGCTCGGCGGCGTGCTCACCCGGGGACTCGCCCGGCGACTCGGCTGGGGCGTCGGACGCCTCGGCCTCGGGCGGTCGTCGGGTCGCGGCGTCGTCCGAGCGGTCGTCGGGGGCGTCGGACGCGGGCCGGGGCCCGGGGTGTGCGTCGGCGGGCGGCTGGGACACGCTGGCCATCGTAGGGGCACTCGGGTGTGGAACCCTGGGAGCCATGTCCTCCTCGACCGACGTGCCCGACGCCGACCGGCCCACGACCCCGCGGGAGGCCGGGCACCTGGTGCTCGGCGGCACCCCCATCGGCAACGCGGAGGACGCGAGCCCGCGCCTGCGGCGGCTGCTTGCCGAGGCCGACGTCGTGGCGGCGGAGGACACGCGCCGCCTGCACGCGCTCGCGGGCCGGCTGGGCGTGCAGGTCGGCGGTCGTGTCCTCAGCTTCCACGAGCACAACGAGACCGACCGCGCGGACGACCTGCTCGACGTCGTCGACGGCGGCGGGACGGTCCTCGTCGTCTCGGACGCGGGGATGCCGAGCGTGTCCGACCCCGGCTTCCGCGTCGTCGCCCGCGCGGTCGAGCGCGGGGTCCCCGTGACCACGGCGCCCGGGCCGAGCGCGGTGCTCACGGCGCTCGCGCTCTCCGGGCTCCCGACGGACCGCTTCTGCTTCGAGGGCTTCCTGCCGCGCAAGGCGGGCGACCGGTCGCGCGCGCTCGCGGCGCTCGCCGACGAGCCGCGCACGCTCGTGTTCTTCGAGGCGCCGCACCGCGTGGCGGAGACGCTCGCCGCGATGGCCGAGGCGTTCGGCGCGGACCGGCCGGCCGCCGTCGCGCGCGAGCTCACCAAGACCTACGAGGAGGTGCTGCGCGGGCCCCTCGCCGAGCTCGCGGAGCGCGCCGCCGAGGAGCAGCTCCGCGGGGAGATCTGCGTCGTGGTGGGGGGCGCGCCACCGCGCGGGCCGGTCCCGCTCGCCGACCTCGTGCCGGGCGTGCTGGCACGCGTCGACGGCGGCGAGCGGCTCAAGGAGGTCGTCGCGGACGTCGCCCAGGACGCGGGGGTCGCGAAGCGCGACCTCTACGAGGCCGCGCTGGAGGCGCGCCGCCGCTGAGACCGCGCGGGACGTGCCGTCAGCGCCCGACGGCGGTGCTCGGCTCGAGCGCGACCCCGGCGGCCGCGAGCTCTTCGCGCGCCGCGGCGCCCAGCTCGGGCGTGACGGGCACCGTGAGATCCGTGAGGACCCGGGTGGCGAGGCCGAGCGCGTGGGCGTCGAGCGCCGTCGCGCGCACGCAGTGCGACTCGGCGATGCCGACGACGTCGACCGCCTCGATCCCCGCGTCGCGCAGGACGTCCGCGAGCGGCCGACCGCCGACGTCGACCCCCTCGAACCCGGAGTAGGCGGCCTGGTACTCACCCTTCTTGACCCCGGCGTCCGGCGCGAGGTCGGCCAGCGCGGGGTGGAGCTCGGCGTTCGGCGTGCCCGCGATCCCGTGCGGGGGCCATGTGTCGACGAAGTCCGGCTCCGGGCTCCAGTGCTCGCCCGGGTCGACGTGCCAGTCCTGGGTCGTGACGACGAGGTCGTAGGCGTCGCGGTGGTCGCGCGCGTGGTCGGCGATGCGCTGCGCGACGGCGTTCCCGCCCTCGACCCCGAGCTCGCCGCCCTCGCAGAACGTGGGCTGGACGTCGACGACGATCAGCGCGCGGCGCGGCGCGGAGGTGCTCTCGCTCATACGCCCACTCTGCCACGGCGGAGACGAGAGACGGCGGGACGGCGGTCGCGAGAGTTGACTGACCGACCGACCGATCAGTAGGGTCTCCGCGGGGGGCAGCAGCCTCGCCTCACGATGACGAGAGGAGAGACATGTCAGTCATGACGAGCGACGTCCAGCGCGGCGCGCACGACGAGATCGAGCACACGAGGGCGCGTCGCCCGAGGCAGGGCCGCGCCCGCAGGGCGCTCGTCGGCGCGACGCTGAGCCTCGGGCTCGTCGCGGCCGGTGCGACCGCTGCGTACGCGACGCGCGTCTCGGCCGGCGGCGGGACCTGGGACTACGGCGTCACGAGCCTCGCCGCGAGCTACAACTGGTCGGACTACTACCACTCGTCGCGCGTGCACGGATCGAGCGTGACGGGTGACTCGGGCCTCGTGCGCTCGCTGTGCCGTGGCGGCGGGAGCTGGTCGACCGCCAGCGCGTGGGACAGCAACCCGTTCCGCATCGACAAGGCGTACTGGCGCCACTGCTGACCGCTGCGGCGAACGACCCCGGTCCCGGTCGCGCACGTGTCGCGACCGGGACCGGGCGGCTGCCCGAGCACGGCACGATCTGAGGAGCGCATGGCGTGAGGAGTCGAGGGATCCGGCTCGCGTACGCGATCCTGGCCGTGTACGCGTCGCTCGCGGCGTTCCTGTTCCTGCGCGCGATCGACGACCTGGGGCCGCTCGGTGCCACCGACATCCTCGTCGTGAGCGGGGAGGCGCCGACGTCGTCGAGCGCCCACGTGGTCGAGACGATCGAGCAGGTCGCCGCGCAGCACCGCGTGAACGTCGTGCGCTTCGTCGAGGACCTGCACGACCCGGCCCGGTCCCGGCACCTGTATCTCACGGTCGGCAACCCCGGGCTCGCCTCGGGCTCGTGGCTCGAGGACGGGTACCCGGCGTTCAGCCAGGACGTGCGCACGGCCGTGCACCCGCTGGCGGAGCGCGCGGACGTGGACCCGCGCGGGCACTACTTCACGTTCGGCGACCACGCCGCGACGCCGTTCCTCGCGGAGGCTCTGCGCGAGCAGGGGTACGTCGTCGAGACCCGGACCTACTACGCGCCCCCGCAGATCCTCGGGTGGCTCGTGACGCAGCCGCTCGCGCTCAGCGCGCTCGTCGCCGCGCTGCTCGTGGTCGTGGTCGTCGCCACGAGCGTGCTGACGAACGTCCGCGGATACGCCGTCCAGCGGCTGCACGGCGTGCCGCCGGCCCTGATCCTCGGCCGCGACCTGAGCCGGTCGCTCCCGGCGCTGGCCGTCACGCTCGGCACCGTCGCGCTCGTGGACGCCGGGCTGCTCACCCTGTACAACGGCGGGGCGCAGTGGCGTACGTTTGCCGCCGCGGCGGGAGTCCTCACCGCCGCGTTCGTGCTCCTCGCGCTCGTCACGCACGTGCTCGCGCTCGCGCTCGCGGGCGAGCGGCCGGTCCTCGAGGCGCTCAAGGGCAGGCTGCCGGCGCTCGCGACAGGCGTCGCGGTATACCTCGTGCGCGTCCCCGCCCTCGTCGTCACGATCGCGGCCGTCGTCGCGTCGAGCGTCGCCGCGGTCCAGCTCGCCGGGCAGGTCGAGGCGAGCGAACGCTGGGCGACCGCGGGGGAAGGGGTCCACGTCCTCTTCTCGCCGAACCTCTCCCAGGAGGAGTTCGACGCGCTCGCCGTCCCCGCGGGCGAGTGGTTGCTGGCGGCGGAGGGCGACGGGGACGTCGTCCTCGCGGGTCAGGGCGAGGTCTCCTGGGGGCGGGGGCTGCCGGGGCGGCACGACTCCCTCCTGGTCAACAACGCCTACCTCGCGCAGCAGGACGTGCGTGACGCCGACGGCGAACGGGTCGTCGAGCTTCCCGAGGACGTGGTGACGGTCCTGGTCCCGAGCCGCTACGAGGACGCGACCGCCTCGATCGTCGACGACGTGCAGATCTGGCTCGACGGCTTCTCGCGGGGCGCCCAGGACGTGGAGGTCCGCACCCGCGTGCTCGCGCCGGGGCAGGAGCTGTTCACGTACGGGGCCGCCACCCGTCCGAACGAGCCGGCCCTGCTGCGCGACGCCCTCGGGGTCGTCGTGAACGGGGGGTCCGGGGTCTTCGTGCCCGACGACCTCACCTCGCTGGGGACGAGAAAGGGGCTCGTCCTCACCGACGCCGCGACGGCGCGTGACGGGCTGGCCTCGGTGGGTGCGCAGGAGATCGCGATGGCGTACCAGCCGGTCGCGCTCGCCGCGGCGCAGGAGCACGCGGCGCTCGTGAACGACACCCGCCTCCAGGTGTTCAACGCCGTCGCCGCGCTCGCGGTGCTGCTCGGCACCTCCGTCGCGGTCGCGCAGGTCTCGACGCGCAAGAACGCCCAGTCGATCTTCGCCCGGCACATCAGCGGGTGGGGCTTCGTCCGCACGCACCGCGGCCTGCTGGGGGCCGAGCTCGCGCTGGCGCTGGCCGTCGTGGCGTGGTCGGTGTGGACCACGGTGTCGGGGCTCACCGCGACCGTCCGCCCCGGGGCGGACCCGACGACCTCGCAGGCGCTCGTCGTCCTCGGCCACTGGCAGCCGGTGCTCCTCGCCGCCGTCGTCGCGGTGAGCCTGGCCGCGCTCGTCGGCGCGCTCGCGGTCCTCGGCCGCCGTCTCGTCCGTACCCGATCCTCGGAGGCCTGACCATGACCGGACCGACGACCCTCGTGGTCGACGAGCTCAGCAAGGCGTTCGGCCGCCGCACGCTGTGGGAGGGCCTGTCGTTCACCGTGGAGCCCGGGAGCATGGTGGCGCTCACGGGCCGCAGCGGGTCGGGCAAGTCGACGCTCCTCAACTGCATCGGTCTGCTCGAGCCCGTGACCGCGGGACGGATCGTCGTGGACGGCACCGACCTGACCAGGCTCGGGCGCCGTCGTACCCGGCAGTTCCGCCGGGACGCGCTGGGGTACCTCTTCCAGAACTACGCCCTGGTCGACAACGCGTCCGTCGACGCGAACCTCGCCATCGCCGCCCGCGGGCGCAGGGCGAGCCGGCGGACGACGTTCGAGGCTGCGCTCGAGCAGGTCGGGCTCGCCGGTCGCGGCGGGGAGCCGGTGTACCAGCTCAGCGGCGGGGAGCAGCAGCGGGTCGCGCTCGCACGGCTGGTCGTCAAGGACCCGTCCGTCGTGCTCGCCGACGAGCCCACCGGCGCCCTCGACCACGACAACGCCGAGATGGTCGTGTCGTCGCTCCGGTCGTTCGCCGAGGGCGGCGCGACCGTCGTCATCGCGACCCACTCCGAGCAGGTGGCCTCGGCGTGCGACCGTCGCGTCGACCTCGACGGGATCCGCGCGGGCGGCTTGACGACCTCGATCGGCGCGTGACGCGCGCGGCCACGTCATCTCGTACCCTGGCGCAGGGGGAGCGATCCAGGACGACGTGAAGAGGTGCCGTGCCCCCGACGACCCGCAGCGAGCAGAAGGCGGCGACCCGCCGGAGGATCCTCGAGGTCGCCGCGGCGCACTTCGCCGCGAAGGGCTACGCCGCGACGTCGTTGAACGACCTCTCCGCGGCGCTCGGCCTCACCAAGGGCACGATCTTCTTCCACTTCAGCTCCAAGGCGGAGCTCGCCCGCGCGATCTCCGAGGACGTCGCCGAGCAGTGGGTCCCGCTGCGCGCGGCGCACGAGGAACGAGGGACCCGGGGCCTGGCCGCGCTCGTCGACGCGTCGCGCCAGGTGGCGACCGTCTACCGGGAGAGCGCCGTGTTCCGCGCGGCCTCCCGGCTGCGGCTCGAGGCCGAGAACATCGACGCGGACCTCCCCGTCCCGTTCGTCGGCTGGATCGACCTGGCGCGGACGTACCTCGCCCAGGCGGCCGCCGACGGCGAGCTCGCCGAGGGTGTCGACGTCGACGAGACGGCGTGGCACGTCGTCGCCTGGTTCGACGGGGTGCAGACGGTGTCGACCCACCTCACGCACCTGGACGACCTCACGGACCGGGTCGACGGCATGTGGCGGATCCTCCTGCGCGCCGTCGCACGCGACCCGGAGGGTGTGCTCGGCGCGCGGGAGGACTGAGCGTCGCGTGACGTGGCGGGTGGGAGGTCGCGGTGCGACAGTGGACGGACCCGCCGACGACGAGCACGGAGGTCTCCCGTGAGCGACCAGGAGTCGACACCGTCCGGTCCGCCGGAGCGCCCGATCGGGTACTGGCTCAAGCTCGTCGACCGGCTCATCGACGAGAGCTTCGACGGCGTGTTCCAGCACTCCGGGCTCACGCGCCGGCACTGGCAGGTGCTCAACACCATCCGGGACGGCGTGAGCGAGGAGACGAGCGTCGACGGCGTCCTCTCGCCCTTCACGGGGGCGGCGCCCGGGCCGGGGCACGGGGCGAGCGCCGTGACGGCGGAGATCGACGACCTCGTCCGCCGCGGCTGGGTCGCGCGCGACGGCTCGGGCAGCCTGTCCGTGACCGTCGCGGGCAACCACGCCTACCACGACCTGCTCGACGCGGTGTCGGTCTCGCGCGAGCGGGTCGCTGACGGCATCAGCCGCGCGGAGTACGCGCAGACGGTCGCGACGCTCGAGCGCATGGCGCGCAACCTCGGCTGGGACGGCTGAGCCGCTCCCCCGAGGAGCCGGCGCGCGCCGTCGCGACGAGACGGGACGCGCGGCGTCCGGCAGCAGGCGTACCCTGCGAGACCCGCGACCCGCGCGCACCCCGCGCCCGGGAGCGCCGCACAGAGCTGGAGCACTGCGATGGAGTTCCGCCGGATCCCCGGTCTGCCGCCCTACGTCTTCACCATCATCGACGGGCTCAAGATCGAGGCACGCCGAGCGGGCCGCGACGTCGTCGACCTCGGCTTCGGCAACCCGGACCTGCCCAGCCCGCAGGTCGCCGTCGACAAGCTCGCCGAGGCCGCGCAGAACTCGCGCAACCACCGCTACTCCGCGTCGCGCGGCATCCCCAAGCTCCGCGAGGCCGTCGCGGGCCTGTACCAGCGCCGGTTCGGCGTGAGCCTCGACCCGGACACCGAGATCATCTCGACCATCGGTGCCAAGGAGGGCTTCAGCCACCTCATGTGGGTGCTGCTGCAGCCGGGCGACGTCGCGCTCGTCCCCACCCCGAGCTATCCCATCCACATCTGGGGCCCCTACTTCGCGGGCGCCGACGCGCGCCAGGTCCCCATCGGCGACGGGACCGACGCCGCGGGCTACATCGACCGCATCATCGAGGCGTGGGAGCTCGGCTGGCCCAAGCCGCGCGTCGTCGTGCTGTCGTTCCCGCACAACCCGACGACGACGGTGGCGACCAAGGAGGACCTCCAGCGCCTCGTCGACTGGGCGCGGGACAAGGACGTCGTGCTCGTGCACGACCTCGCGTACGCCGACATGACGTTCGACGGGTTCGAGCCGCCGTCGATCATGGAGTGCGAGGGCGCGCGCGAGGTCGCGGTCGAGCTGTACTCCATGACGAAGTCGTTCTCCATGGCGGGCTGGCGCGTCGCGTTCCTCGTGGGCCGCCGCGACGTCGTCGGGGCGCTCGCGAAGCTCAAGAGCTACCTCGACTACGGCACGTTCCAGCCCATCCAGATCGCCGCGACCGTCACGCTCAACGAGGCGACGGAGTTCCCGCAGGAGATCTCGTCCGTCTACGCGTCGCGCCGCGACGCCCTCTACGACGGCCTGCAGCGCATCGGCTGGGACATCCACAAGCCCGGCGGGACGATGTTCGCGTGGGCCCGCATCCCCGAGCCGTACCGCGACATGGGCTCGATCGAGTTCGCGACGCACCTCGTCGAGGAGTGCGACGTCGCGGTGTCCCCGGGCGTCGGGTTCGGCCCCGGCGGCGACGAGTTCGTGCGGTTCGCGCTCATCGAGAACGAGCACCGCATCGGTCAGGCGATCCGGGGACTCAAGCGCGGGCTCACCCGGCTGGCGTAGGCGTCGTCCCCGTCCACACGTCGTCCCCGCGCAGCACGGCGTCGGCGCCGCCGTCGTCGTAGATCGTCTGCCCGGTGACGTGGGTGTTCACCGGGTCGGTGAGCCACAGCAGCAGGCTCGCGACCGACTCGGGGGACTGGTGCCCGTGCAGGGGCATCGGGACGGCGGCGTCGACCATCGCGGCGGACTCCGGGGTCGCGAGCAGCGCGGTCGTCATGGGCGTGAGCACCGTCCCCGGGGCGACGGCGTTGAGCGGGATCCCGCGGCCCGCCCACGCGGGGGTGACGCTCTCGCGCCGCACCCACCGCGAGAGCGCCCGCTTGGACGACGGATAGCTGAGGTAGCCGACCTCGGGCCCCTCGTCCGCGAGCGCCGCGGCGACGCGCAGCGCCGTGTCCTCGTCGTCCGCGAGGCACGCCGCGACGAGCTCGTCGGACACCGGCTGCAGGGTCGCCATCGACGACACGACGGCGGCGCGCGGCGCGTCCGACCGTTCGAGCGCCGGGAGCAGCGCGGTGAGGAGCCGTGCGACGCCGAAGAAGTTCACCGCGACGGTCTTCGGCACCGGGGCGGCGATGCCCGCGCACGCGATCACGGCGTCGACGCGCCCGTCGGCGAGCGTCATGACGCGGTCGGCGGCCTGCGCCCGGCCGTCGGGGACGCTCAGGTCGGCCTCGACCTCGGCGTCGCGCAGGTCGACACCGATCACCCGGTCTCCCCGGTCGCGCAGCAGCGCGGCGGTGGACGCCCCGACCCCCGACGCCGAACCCGTGACCACGTACGTCCGCGACATGCGTACCGACCTCCTCGCCGGCTCCTCCGGGCCTCGGGGGAGCTCCTGGTACCAGCGTGCCTCGCCGCGGGTGGGCGTGCGGCCGCCGAAGGGCCGCGCAGGCGGGCCGGAGGTCCCGAGCAGCCGAGCACGGTGACGAGGCCCGTCCAGGCGCGGAGGTGCGTGCCGAGCAGCCGCGCCACGAGCGGGCGCAGGAGGGTGGTCGGCACGGTGCGGAGCGCGACCGCGCCGTGCCCGGCTCGTGCGGCGGCGCCCGCGGCGCGCGACGATGGGCGCATGCCTGCCGACCGGTCGTCCGCGCCCCGGGCGTGGCCCGCGGTCGTGGTGGGGGCCGCCGTCGTGCTGCTGGCGGCGTGCACGCCCGACGGTCCGGAACCCGCACCGGGTCCGTCGGTCACGACGACCGCACCCGGTCCGTCCGTCACGACCGCCCCCGAGACCGGCAGCGTCGAGACGACCGCGCCGGTGCCCGACGCCGCCCTCGTCGTCGTGCCTGAGGTGCGCGTGGACGTGACCGAGGTGGCGACCGGGCTCTCCGCGCCGTGGGGGCTGGCGGCGCTCGCGGACGGGACGCTGCTCGTCTCGTTGCGCGACGAGCGCGGCCTGGTCGTCGTCGACCCGGCGACGGGCGTCGTCGAGCCCGTCACGGGCCCGGGCGCGGACGACCTGCGCGACGGCACGGTCGCGACCGGCGAGGCGGGCCTGCTCGGGGTCGCGGTCGGGCCCCAGGGCGGTGCGGCGCCGGGGGAGGTGTTCGTCTACCGGACCGCCGACGGCGGCAATGAGGTGCTGCGGGGGACGCTCGCCGGTCGCGAGCTGTCGAGCCTCACCCCGGTCCTGCAGGGTGTCCCGGCGGCGTCGACGCACGACGGCGGCCGGCTCGCGTTCGGGCCGGACGGCTTCCTGTACGTGACGACGGGGGACGCGCAGCAGCGCGGCGCCGCGCAGGTCGCGGGTGCGCTCAACGGCAAGATCCTGCGCCTGACGGTGGACGGCGCGCCCGCGCCGGGGAACCCGGACCCGGCCTCGCCGGTGTGGAGCCTGGGGCACCGCAACGTCCAGGGGATCGCGTGGGACGTGACGGGCCGCATGCTCGCGTCGGAGTTCGGCCAGGACACGTTCGACGAGCTCAACGTCGTCGTGCCGGGCGGGAACTACGGCTGGCCGGAGGTCGAGGGAGTGGGCGGCGCGGCGTCGGGGTTCGTGGACCCGGTGGCGACGTGGTCGACGGCGGACGCCTCGCCGAGCGGGCTGGCCGCGACCCGGGAGGGCGCGTACCTGGCGGGGCTGCGGGGGCAGACGTTGTGGCGCGTGCCGTTCGCGACGCCCGACGGCGGAGGGTCGGCAGACGCGTTCGGCCCGCCCCAGGCCGTGCTCGCGGACCGGGGTCGGCTGCGCGCCGTCCTGGTGGACCCCGCGACGCCGCTCGGCGACGACGGGAGCGCCGTGCTGTACGTGCTGACCAACAACACCGACGGGCGCGGGGACCCGCGCGACGGCGACGACCGGCTGCTGCGGGTCACGGTGACGCCCGCGGGGTGAGCCCGTCGCGCACGCGTCGGTCCGGGACCCCCTGTCGCGAGATCGACCCGAGCGTCCGAGATCGACCCTCCGGAGGCCGACTTCGCGACGGTGGGGTCGATCTCGGCGGACGTGCGGGCTGAGCAGGTGGTTTGGAGCGTGATAACGAATCGGTTACGGTCGAGTGTCTCGCGTTGCCGCTCACCGGGTACAGGTGTAGTGGCCGGCCGTGGGACGCGGTCTCCGTCGAGCACCCAGGGTGCCGGGGGTCCGCAGGACGGCCGGATCGGCTGGTCGAACCGGGTGTCGCCCGTGCCGCGGTGCGGAGCGCCCCGGGGCGCGCGTGCGCCGTCGACCCCCGTGCCCGGGACCCCCGACGACTTGGACCAGAGTGCACAACCCCTTCCGCTTCCGCGCGCCCCGCCACCGTGACGTCGAGACCGACGCACCGGACGTCGCCCCCACCGAGACCGCCCACGAGACCTCCGAGACGCCCAGCCGTCGCGCCGCCCGCTCCGCGCGGACCCTGCGCGCGACACGGCGGCGCCGCTGGTCCGTCGTCGGCGCGGCGACCGCCGTCGTGCTCGTCGGCTCGGGCGCCGTCGCCTACGGCGAGGCCAGCAAGACCGTGACGATCGACGTCGACGGCGAGCTGACGACCGTGAGCACGCTCGCCGGCTCGGTCTCGGGCGCGCTCGACGCCGCCGGCGTCGAGGTCGGCGCGCGCGACCAGGTCGCGCCCGACCCCGGGTCGGCCCTCGACGACGGCGACGAGGTCGTGGTGCGCCTCGGCAAGAAGGTCACCGTCCAGACCGACGGCGAGCAGTCCGACGTCTGGCTCACCGCGCTCGACGCGGACGAGGCGCTGCAGACCCTCGCCGAGCGCGGCGGCGACGTGCGCCTCGTCGCGTCCCGGTCCGGCGAGCGCGCGTCGCTCGACCTGCGCCTCGACACCGACGGCCCGGTGAACGTCGTCGCCGACGGCACGACGACGGTCGCCCCGGACGGCAGCATCGGCATCCCCGCCATCCTCGACCAGCATCGCATCGAGCTCGGTGAGCTCGACCGCGTGAGCGTGCAGCGCGTCGACGCGCCCGAGCCCGGCGCGCCCACGGTCTCGCTCGTCGTCCAGCGCGTCGTCGTCGAGCAGCAGCAGACGACGACGCCCGTCCCGCACGGGACCGTCCAGCAGCCCGACGACTCGAAGTACACCGACGAGTCCGCGGTCGCCCAGGCCGGGGCCGACGGCGTGACCACGACGACGTTCGAGGTCACGCTCGTGGACGGCGTCGAGGAGTCGCGCGAGCAGCTCTCGCAGGAGGTCACGACCGCGCCCGTGGACGAGGTCGTCGTCACCGGCACGCAGGAGCGCCCGAAGGACCCGCGCGCGATCGGGCAGGCGATGGCCGCCGCGCGCGGCTGGACCGGTGCGCAGTGGACGTGCCTGGAGAAGCTCTGGACCAAGGAGTCCAACTGGAACCCGACGGCGGACAACCCGACGTCGAGCGCCTACGGCATCCCGCAGTCCCTTCCGGGCTCGAAGATGGCGAGCAAGGGCGCCGACTGGGCGACCAACCCCGCGACGCAGATCGCGTGGGGCCTGGACTACATCGCGGGCTCCTACGGCTCGCCGTGCGGCGCGTGGTCCCACTCGCAGGCGGTCAACTGGTACTGACGGACGTACCGAGCCGACCCGGACCCGCACGGGCCCGCGACCCCCAGGTCGCGGGCCCGTCGTCGTCCCCGGTTCCTCGGCAGGTTCTGCACGTCGCCGCCACCGGGGCGAGCGCCTGGCCCGATACCGTCCGGGCGTGGGGCGACGAGGACGGCGCGCGAGCGACCGGCGGGCGCGCGCGGTGCTCGTGCCCGCGACGGCGCTCCTCCTTCTCGTCGTGTCGGTGGCGGCGATCGGCGGCGTGCTGCTGGGACGCGTGCTCGACCGCTCCGTGCCGGCTGTCGAGGACGGGTGGCGCGCGTGGCGCGGGGTGGACGAGGACGACGAGCGGTACGTCGCCGACCTGGTCGCCGACGTCGAGTCCTGGCCTGGCGTGGACGACGTGGCGGAGCCCCCACCGATCCGCCGTGGGCTCCTCGACCGGGTCGTACGTGTCCCCGTGGTGGTCACCGTCGCGGAGACGCTGACCGACCCGGACGCCGACTCTCTGGGCGAGCGGATCTGCGGCGCGACGAACGCCGCGAGCGTCCACGGCTTCGACGTCTCGTTCCGTCTGGAGCGCGCCGACGTCGCGGTGGGCGTCGACTGTCGAGAGGTCGCCCAGGCCGCCGAGACGACGGCAGCGCTGAAGGAGGCCTTCGTCGACCCCCGTGGTGGTGCCAGCGACGGCTGACGACGGACGGCCCGGCCCGGTGGCAGCACGGCGGGAGTCCAGGGTCCCGAGACGCCCCCGCAGAGCGCGCTGCGGCCCGACTAAGATCGGGCACCATGACCCACATCCTCTCGGCCGTGGCGTGGCCGTATGCCAACGGGCCGCGCCACATCGGCCACGTCGCAGGTTTCGGTGTCCCGTCGGACGTCTTCAGCCGGCACATGCGCATGGCGGGTCACGACGTCCTCATGGTCTCGGGCACCGACGAGCACGGCACGCCGATCCTCGTGCAGGCGGACAAGGAGGGCGTGAGCCCGCAGGAGCTCGCGGACCGGTACAACCGCGTCATCGTCGAGGACCTGCACCAGCTCGGGCTGTCGTACGACCTCTTCACGCGCACCACGACGCGCAACCACTACGCCGTCGTGCAGGAGATGTTCCGCACGGTCCACAAGAACGGGTACATGGTCGAGCAGACGACCATGGGCGCGATCTCGCCGTCCACGGGCCGCACGCTGCCCGACCGCTACATCGAGGGCACGTGCCCCATCTGCGGCTACGACGGCGCGCGCGGCGACCAGTGCGACAACTGCGGCAACCAGCTCGACGCGATCGACCTCATCAACCCGCACAGCCGCATCAACGGCGAGACGCCCAAGTTCGTCGAGTCGAACCACTTCTTCCTGGACCTGCCCGCGTTCGTCGACGCGCTGGGGGACTGGCTGCGCACGCGCACCGCGTGGCGCCCGAACGTCCTGAAGTTCTCGCTCAACCTGCTCGACGACGTGCGCCCGCGCGCCATGACGCGCGACATCGACTGGGGCATCCCGGTCCCGCTGCCCGGGTGGGAGGAGAACTCGAGCAAGCGCCTGTACGTGTGGTTCGACGCGGTGATCGGGTACCTCTCGGCATCGATCGAGTGGGCGCGGCGCAGCGGCGACCCGGACGCGTGGCGCGCGTTCTGGAACGACCCCGAGGCGCGGTCGTACTACTTCATGGGCAAGGACAACATCACGTTCCACTCCCAGATCTGGCCGGCCGAGCTGCTCGGCTACGACGGCCGCGGGAGCAAGGGCGGGGCGCCGGGCCCGTACGGGAACCTCCAGCTCCCGACGGAGGTCGTGTCGAGCGAGTTCCTCAACGTCGAGGGCCAGAAGTTCTCCTCCTCGCGCGGCGTCGTCATCTACGTGCGCGACATGCTCGCCCGCTACCAGCCGGACGCGTTCCGGTACTACGTGGCGTCGGCCGGTCCGGAGACGCAGGACGTCGACTTCACGTGGGCGGACTTCCAGCGCCGCACGAACGACGAGCTCGTGGCCGGCTGGGGCAACCTCGTCAACCGCACGGCGAACCTCGTGCACAAGAACTTCGGCGCGATCCCGGAGCCGGGGCAGCGCCAGCCGATCGACGAGGGCGTCCTCGCGACGACGACGACCGCGTTCGGCCGCGTGGGCGAGCTCATCGCGACGCACCGCCAGCGCGCCGCCGTCGCCGAGGCCATGAAGACGGTCGGCGAGGTGAACAAGTACGTGTCGGACACCGAGCCGTGGAAGCTCAAGACCGACCCGGACCGGCTCGCGACCGTGCTGCACACCGTGACCCAGGCCGTGAGCGACCTCAACACGATCCTGTCGCCGTTCCTGCCCCACTCGGCGCAGCAGGTGCACGAGGCGTTCGGCGGCACGGGCACGTTCGCCGCCCAGCCGCGCATCGACGAGGTGACCGACCTCGACGACGACTCGCGCCACTACCCGGTCATCACGGGCGACTACCGCGCCGAGGGCCTGGCGACGTGGGAGCCGAAGGCCGTCGTGCCGGGCACCCCGGTCGGCAAGCCGACGCCGGTGTTCACCAAGCTCGACGACTCGATCGTCGAGGAGGAGCTCGACCGCCTGCGCGAGACCGCCTGACGGTGGCGAAGCAGCGCGAGCGCGGGTGGCCGCCGGACCCGGAGCCGCTTCCGGTCCCGGTGGTGGACAACCACACCCACCTCGACTCGATCCCTCACGTCCTCCCCGATCCCCGGGGCCCCCGCGAGTCCCCGCAGCGGAGCGAGGACGACTCGTGGGGGTGGGGCGACGTCCCCGCCCCGACCGTCACGGACCACCTGGCCCGGGCGGCGGCCGCGGGGGTGGACCGCGTGGTGCAGGTCGGCTGCGACCTGCCGTCGGCCCGCTGGACCGACGCCCTGCTGCGCGGCGACCAGGTGGTCTGGGGGGTCGAGCAGGCGGATCCGGGTTGGTCCTGTGACGGG